>JACORX010000192.1 GCA_016179165.1 Candidatus Rokuibacteriota bacterium
CAGGCCCTCGCCCCACGAGCGGAGGAACGTGCCGTCGCGGTCGAAGACGATGACGGGGTGCTCACCCCGGGTGAAGCAGAAGACGTTGTCCTTGGCGTCGACGGCGACCCCGGCCACCTCGACGTAGTGCCAGCCGTCCGGCAGCGTGCCCCAGCCGTCTATGACCTTGAAGTTCATGCGGGGACCTTGAAGTTCATGCCGACTCCTCGATGGCCTTGTCCATACGCTCGAAGCGTCGGCGCAGGGGGTCGCGGCCCTCTTCGTGGGTGATGACGTAGAGCCGGTTCGTCTTGACGGCGCGGAGCACGCGCCCCGCGACGTGCTCCGGCGTGAGATAGCGCCCGATCAGCTCGATCTCGCCGGTTTCCGGAGGGCCGCCAGGATTCTTGAGGTCGGATGGCCGGCTGCGCTCGCTGGTCCCGATGTTGGTGGTCACGCCCATGGGGCAGAGCACCGAGACGCCGATATCGTACGGGCGCAGGTCCTTCTGGAGAGTCTCGCTGAGACCCACCACGGCGTACTTGCTCGTGTTGTAAACGCCGAGGCCCTGCGAGGCGATCAGCCCCGCCATGGACGCGGTGTTGACGATGTGGCCGGGCTGTCTCTGGGCGATCATGCGCGGCACGAAGGCTTCGACGCCGTGGATGACGCCCCAGAGGTTGACGCCCAGCACCCACTCCCAGTCATGGTGAGTCGCGGACTCGATCGAGCCTTGGACGGCGACGCCGGCGTTGTTGCAGAGGACGTGGGCCCCGCCGAGCTCCTTCCACGCCCGCTCGGCGAGCGCCTGGACCGAGGCGAGCTTGGTCACGTCCGTCTTGACAGTGACGGTCTTGGTGCCCGCCTTGAGGACGCCCGCGGCGGTCTCGGCCATGCCGGCCTCGTCCAGATCCGCCACGACGACGTTGGCGCCCTCGCCCGCGAACGCAAGGCAGAGCGCGCGGCCGATGCCGCTGGCTCCGCCGGTGACGACGGCGACCTTGCCCTTGAGATTCTCCATGTGGTCTCCCCGTGGTTGGACCCGGTGAGTGTCGCGCTGGGGGCGAAGGGATGTCAAGTGTCACCGTACCGCGAGGGTGGTAATATCTGCCGCCATGGACTACCGCCTGCCCACCACCGCCGTGCCCAAGCGCTACGATCTCAGGCTCGAGCCCGACCTGGCGGCCGCCACCTTCTCGGGCGAGGCCGTCATCACGGTGGATGTCGAGACGACGCTGACCGAGATCACGCTCAACGCGGCCGAGCTCCTGATCCTGAGCGCGTCGGTCGCCCGGGTGGGCGGCGTGCCCATCCACGGCTCCATCACCCCGGACGAGGTGGCCGAGCGCGCCCGGCTCGTCTTCCCCGCGGCGATCGCGCCGGGGGAGTGGCGGCTGACCCTCCGGTTCACCGGAACGTTGAACGATCGACTCCACGGCTTCTACCGCAGCACGTACAAGGACGCCGCGGGGCAGCCACACACCCTCGCCGCCACGCAGTTCGAGGCCACCGACGCGAGACGCGGCTTCCCGTGCTGGGACGAGCCCGCGTTCAAGGCGGTCTTCGGCGTCACGCTGGTGGTGGCCGGTAACCTGACCGCGGTCTCGAACACCGCGGCGATCAGGGAAGAGCCGCTCGGCGATGGGCGCAAGGCGATCGCGTTCGCCGACACCATCAGGATGTCCACGTATCTGGTGGCCTTCGTGGTCGGCGAGCTGGAGGCGACGGAGCCGGTCATGGTCGGCCAGACGCCGCTCCGCGTCTGGTGCGTGCCGGGCAAGAAGCACCTCGCGCGCTTCGCGCTCGAGATCGGCGCTTTCTCGCTCGACTTCTTCGAGCGCTACTACGGGCTGCCCTACCCGGGCGACAAGGTCGATCTCCTCGCCATCCCCGACTTCGCCGCCGGCGCGATGGAGAACCTGGGCGCCATCACCTTCCGCGAGAATGCGCTCCTCGTGGACGAGGCGGCGGCCTCGCACACCGAGCTCGAGCGCATCGCGGACGTGGTCGCGCACGAGGTCGCCCACATGTGGTTCGGCGACCTGGTCACGATGACGTGGTGGAACGGCATCTGGCTCAACGAGGCCTTCGCCACCTTCATGGAGCTGCTGGCCGTGGACGCCTGGAAGCCCGAGTGGAAGCGCTGGGTCACCTTCGGCGTCTCGCGCGCCGCTGCCATGGGTATCGACGGCCTGGACGCGACGCGGCCCATCGAGTTCGAGGTGCGCGACCCGCACGACTGCGTGGCGATGTTCGACCTCCTCACGTACGAGAAGGGCGCGTCCGTGCTGCGGATGCTCGAGCAGCACCTGGGCGCCGACGTCTTCCGGGAGGGCGTGCGCCTCTACCTCGAGCGGCACCGGTACGCGAACGCCGAGACCACCGATCTCTGGAAAGCGCTCGGGGACGCGGCCCGCCAGCCCATACCCGGAGTCATGGACGGCTGGATCTTCAAGCCGGGTTACCCGCTCATCACCGTCGAGCCCGACGGCGCGGGGCTCAAGGTCTCGCAGCGCCGCTTCAGCTACGTGGGCGGCGAGACCGACGCCGGGCAGCGCTGGCGCATCCCGGTCGTGCTCCGCGCCTCCGTCAAGCACGGCTACGTCGAGCGGCGGCTGCTGCTCGACGGCGACACGGCGGCCGTCACGCTGCCGGCCAAGGCCGACTGGGTGGTCGGCAACTCCGGCGGCACCGGCTTCTACCGGGTGCGTTACGCTCCCTCGCTATTCAAGAAGCTGGCCGGCTCTGTCGCCAAGATCGCGCCCATCGAGCGGTTCAACCTCCTGAGCGACAGCTTCGCGCTGGCCCAGGCCGGGCTCATGCCCGCCACGGAGTTCCTCGACCTGACGGCCCGCTTCACCGCTGAGACCGATCGCAACGTCTGGATGGCGCTGACCTCCGGGATCGCCTACGTCAATCGCGTGATCGCGGACGACCTCCGACCCGCGCTCGAGTCGCTCGCGCGTCATCGGCTTACGGAGGCCGCCGAGCTCATCGGCTGGGAGCCGCAGGAGGAGGAGACTGAGCTGGGCAGGCAGCTGCGCGGGGATCTCCTGCGCGCCCTCGGCACGCTCGGCAACGACGAAGCGGTGCAGGCCCGCGCGCGCGCCGTCTACGCCCGCTACCGCGAGGACGAGGCATCCGTGGATGCCAACGTGCTGCCGGCCGTCATCGCCATCCTCGCCGCGTCGGGCGGGGAGAACGAATACGCCGAGTTCCGCGATCGCTTCAAGCGAGCGCGCACGCCGCAGGAAGAGCAGCGGTATCTTTACGCGCTGGCCGGTTTTCGCCAGCCGCAGCTCCTTCGCCAGACGCTCGAGATGACCGTGAACGGCGAGGTCCGGAGCCAGGACGCTCCGTTCGTGATCCGGACCCTGCTGACGAGCGTGGACGCCCGCGGCTTGGCGTGGGATTTCGTCAAGGGGCACTGGGAGACCATGGCGCGGCAGTATCCGGAGAGCGCGTACCGGCGCATGTACGAGGGCGTGCCCGCGCTCGTGAGTCCCGCGTGGGAGCAGGATGTGCGCGCATTCTTCGCCGACAACAAGATCGATCTCGGCGGCCGGACGCTCCAGCAGTTTCTCGAGCAGCTCCGCGTGGCGGTGGCCTTTCAGCAGCGCGAGGCCGAGTCGCTCGCGGCATACCTCTCCCGGCAAAAGTCGCGCTAGCCTCCATGGCCGCGGCGACCGCCACGATCCTCTTGCCGGCAGGCACGGTCACCGTCACGGGCGAGGCCGAGGGGGACGCGCTGTGGCTGACGCCCGGCGAGCTCGCCCGAGCCGGGGGGTGGGAATACAAGCCGGAAGGGCTGTGCCGCGGCTCGCTCTGCGTTCCGGTGCCGCGGGAAGCGCCATGGGTGCGCGGCCGGGGGGCAGATCTCCGCGTGGACGTGAGCGGGCTCTCGCGCCACATGGGGGAGCCGGTGGCCACGAGCCCGGAGCACGCCGCCTGGTCCATCGGCCTGGCGGCCGAGGACGTGGCGGATCGACTGCGCTCTCTCGATGCGCCGGACTTCACCCTGCCGGACCTTGCCGGGCGGACGCACACGCTGTCCTCCTTCCGCGGGCGGAAGGTCTTCCTGCTCGCCTGGGCATCGTGGTGAGGGTGCCGCTTCGACCTGCCCGGGTGGCAGGCGCTTCACGGCGAGCTTGAGCCCAAGGGCTTGACCGTCATCACGGTGGCGCTGGACAGCGCGGACGCGGCCGCGGCCGGGGAGTTCATCCGCGCGG
>JACORX010000194.1 GCA_016179165.1 Candidatus Rokuibacteriota bacterium
ACACAGGCCCGTCCACGCGGCTCACGTTCGGGAGCGCGGCGAGCCACCGGGAGAAATCATGGGCCCGGCCCACCGACTCGGCCGAGCGGGTCCGGCCGCTGGAATCGTGGAGCGCCACCGCGAGGTGGTTGGCCTCGCCCGCGACGAACTCGCGACGCCGCAGCTCTTCGCCGCGGCGCGATTCCGCCGAGGCCGGCAGCACGCTCGCGTCGCTGCCCCCGAGCCGGAGCCGCAGGAAGGGTGAGCCGACGAGGAGCAGCCCCGCCACGACGGGGATGAGCACGTGCCAGGGGTGCGCCATGACCGTGGCGGCGAGCCGCCGCCAGGCGCGCCGGCTCCGCTCCGACTGCTCCGGGTTGAGGAACGGCAGCCGGAGCGCGTCGACGCGCGGTCCGAGGATGGCGAGGAGCGCGGGGAGGAAGGTCAGGGCGAAGACGACGGCGAGCAGGACGACGGCCGTGCCCGCCAGTCCCATCGAGGCCAGGCTTCGGAGGCGGAGGCAGAGCATGCCGAGGAGCCCGATGGCCACGGTGAGACCGGAGAAGAGGACCGCCCGGCCCGCCGTCTCCATGGTGCGCGCGAGCGCCTCGGCGCCCGGCCGCCCGCGCCGCTCGTCGCGGAAGCGGCTGATGACGAACAGCGAGTAGTCCACCGCCACGCTGAAGCCGACCATCGAGACCACGTTGGCGGCGTAGACGGAGACGGGCGCGACCCGCGAGAGCGCGAGCGTCGCGGCCATCCCCGCCGCCACGCTGAGCACGCCGACGCCGAGCGGGAGCGCGGCGGCGATGACGGAGCCGAAGACGAGCACGAGCAGCAGCGGCACCACGGGCCAGAGCACCCACTCGGCGCGCGCGATGGCACGAGTGGCCGTCTCCGTGAAGTCGTGGTTGAGGGCCATGGCGCCCACCGGCACCACCTCGAGCGCGTCGGAGCGCACCAGGGCGCGCAGCTCCGCGTAGGCGCCGCTCTCGCCCTGGCCGGGATTGAGGGCGGCGAACTCCGATGGCCCGCTCGTGAGCTCCACCGTGGCCAGGATGCGGCGGCCGTCGCGGGAGACGTGCTGGGGGTCCGGCCCCGCGCCGTCGAACGGCGTCACCACGCGGGCCACGCGCGCATCGTTGCGGAGGGGCGCGAGGGCCCGGGCGACGGCGTCGCGGAAGGCTGGGTCCTCGGTGCGAAGGGATGCGCTGCCGAGGATGAGCCCGAACGACGGGGCCTTCTTCGGCAGCTCCCGCTCGATGAGGGCGATGGCGCGTCCCGACTCCGTGAACCCCGGCAGCGGGTTGTTGTCGAACGTCGCGCCCCGGACGATCTGCCAGACCGAGGGGGCCAGCGACAGTACGGAGAGCGCAAGGACGGCCCATCGGTGTCGGTGGACGAAGCGGCCCCACGCGGCGAACACTACGTGTCGGCGTGGAGGCCGGGCGGCAGCGATCTGGCCGGCGCGTAGAACGACGGTTCCGGCATGCCGGCCAGGCACTGCCGCGCGAACTCGATGAGGTGATGGCTCACGATGACGCTGTGGATGAACTGCTCGAAACGCCCGGTGCTGAGCATCCGCGCCGCCATCGCCCAGAAGACGCGGCGGTAGGCGCCGCGGACTCCCAGGCGCCAGAAGAGCCGCGCGAAGATGCCGAGCCCGCGCCGGATATTGTGCGGAGCGAGCCGCCGCGGGTCCATGGGGTAGGCGAGGCGATGGGGGAAGGTATGAGCCTGCTGGTGCGCGTAGCGCGCGTAGAGGAACCCGGGCTCGAAAGCCGCCTCGATGCAGCGCCGCCACATGTCGAGCACGGTGTCGTACGGCAGGAGGAAGTCCACATTGGACTCCCGGCCCTCGCCGTGCACGAGCCGGTCCGCGCGCTCGAGTCGCGTCCAGAGCGGCGTCTTCGGCAGGGCGTAGAGCACGTTGATCGTGAGGATGGGGATCCGCGACGCGTGGATGAACTCGATGATCCGGTCCGCCGTCTCGCGCGTGTCGGTGTCGAGTCCGATGATGATGCCCGAGACGACCTCCATGCCGTACCGGTTGATCGTCTCGACCGCGTCGAGGATGGGCAGGCGCAGGTTCTGCTGCTTGGACATCGCCTCGAGCGCCCCCGGTTCGGGCGTCTCGATGCCGCAGAAGATCGTGACGAAACCGGCCTCGCGCATGAGCCCGAGGAGGGCTTCGTTCTTGGCGATGTTGAGCGTGGCCTCGCAGGCGATCCGGAGCGGGTAGTGGTGGCGCTGCTGCCAGGCGACGAGGTGCGGGAGCAAGTCCAGCGCCGCCTTGGGGTTGGCGATGAAGTTGTCGTCCACGAAGTAGACGGACTGGGCCCCGCCCTCGCGCAGCCGGTCCAGCTCGGCCACCACCTGCTCGGGCGTCTTGAGTCGCGGGTTCCTCCCGTAGAGCGCGGGGATGTCGCAGAACTCGCACGTGTAGGGGCAGCCGCTCGAGAACTGGACGCTCGCCAGAAAGTACTCCGGGATCGAGATCAGCTCGTAGGCGGGCATCGGGAACGCGGCGAGGGGGAGGCGCTCGCCCGTGGTCAGGACGACCTGGCGATCGGGCCGGCCCTCGAGACCGTCGAGCCGCTCGATGAGCTCGTCCGTAGCGTCCCCCATCTCCCCCACGTGGAGGAAATCCGCCTCGGGGTACATCTCCGGGCAGCCGGAGACGGACGGGCCTCCCACGGCCACGGGCCGGTCGAAGGCATGCGCACGGCGCATGATGTCCTCGATGTGTGGGCGCTGGACGTGCATGCCCGACACGAGCACCGCGTCGGCCCAGCAAAAGTCTTCGGGCGTCGCCGCCTGCGCGTTCTCGTCCACGAAGCGAACGCGCCAGGACGTGGGCAGATAGGCGGCGATGAGCAGCAATCCCTGCGGCGGCATGAAGGCGCGGACGCCGCCCAGGAGCGCGTAGGCGTGGTGGAAGGTCCCGAACGACGGGGTGTAGTGCGGGAAGACGCAGAGGATATTGCGGACCGTTGTCGGGCTATAGGGGGTTCGCATGCGGGATGGCGGCCTCGGGCACGTGGCCGAAAGTGTACCACGGCCCGTCCGCTTCACTGGTTGACAAGGTCGTCCGCGCGACATAAGACTCATGGGCAACGACTCGCGCCCGCGGCCCGGGTACGACCACTGGGTGAGCTTCAAGGGACAGGGCAGGCTGGTCGACCCGATCCTCTGGGAGAGTGGCGGCGAGCACCAGGTCGAGGGCTACATGACCGATATTCTGAATGCGCGCGCGGTCGAATTCGTGAGGAGGAAAAGGAAGCAGCCGTTCGCGCTGTTCTTCGCGCACAAGGCGGTGCACCCGGACCTCGTCCAGCATGCGAGCGGCGGCATCGACGCGAGCAGCATCGGCGGTTACACGC
>JACORX010000207.1 GCA_016179165.1 Candidatus Rokuibacteriota bacterium
ACCCTTCACGGCCTCCACGAGGTCCTTGTTCGTCGCTGCGATGAAGCGGACATCGACCGTGATCGGGCGGTCCCCTCCCAGCCGGCGGACCTCGCGCTCCTGAAGCGCGCGGAGGAGATCGACCTGCGCCCTGGGGCTCATCTCGCCAACCTCGTCCAGGAACAGCGTCCCGCCGTTCGCCTGCTCGACCCGGCCAGCCTTGGTCCCGCTGGCCCCCGTGAAGGCTCCCCGCTCGTAGCCGAACAGCTCCGACTCGACCAGCGTCTCCGGTAACGCGCCGCAGTTGAGGGTCACGAACGGGCCCTTCTGCCGCGGGCCCAGATTGTGGATCGCCCGAGCCACCAGCTCCTTTCCGGTCCCCGACTCGCCCATGACGAGGACCGTGGCCACCGTGGGCGCCACCTGCTTGACCGTCTCGTACACCTGCCGCATCCGAGCGCTGCGCCCCACGATCACGCCGAAAGCGGCCTTGATCGCGACCTGTTCTCGGAGCTGCTGCACCTCTTGCCTCAGCGCCTTGTGCTCCAGGGCCTTCGCCACCAGGTGTATGAGCCGCTCCGGATCGACGGGCTTCGTCAGATAGTCGTACGCGCCGAGCTTCATCGCTTCGACGGCGCTCTCGACGGTGCCGTAGGCCGTGAGGAGGATCACCTCCGGCTCCGAGGAGTGCTGCTTGGCGGCCTTCAGTACCTCGATCCCCCCCGCCCCGATCATGCGCAGATCGGTGACGACGAGGTCGAAGCCTACGTCCTGAAGCGCCGCCAGGGCTTCCTCACCACTGGCCGCCCCAACAACCTCGTGGCCTGCCTTCCCAAGGATCTTGGCGAGCGCCTCGCGGTTGTTGCGTTCGTCGTCGACGACGAGGACACGATCCGCCATCACCCCTCCTCGCTTTGTCTTACGGGCCCACTGAGCGGGAGCCGGATGATCATCGTGGTCCCGCTCCCGACATGGCTCTCGACGTCGAGGCTGCCCTGGTGGCCCTGGACGATCCGGTGGGCAATCGCCAAGCCGAGGCCGACCCCGCTGGGACGCGTCGTGAAATACGGGTCGAACACATGCGGCAGGACTGCTTCGGCGATCCCGGGTCCAGTATCCTTGACGGCAACCTCCGCCCAGTCGCCGTCCCTTCGCGTCGTCACCACGAGAGAGCCCCCGTCCGGCATAGCCTGGAGCGCGTTGATGATCACGTTGAGGAAGACCTGGGAGATCTGGCCCTCGTCACCGAGGATGCGCGGGAGTCCGGGATCGATGTGGGTCTCGATCCCGACGCCGTCGTCCGCGGCCTCGAATGCGACCAGGCCGAGGACGCGCTCGACAAGGGTCGCGATGTCTACCGGCTTGATCTCTGGCACCGAGGGCTTCGCGAAGCGGAGGAAGTTCTCCACAATTCGATCGAGGCGCTGCAGCTCGGATCGCAGGACGTCGAGGTAGCCGCGGACCGCGTTTCCATTAGGCGGCCCCGGCACGAGCTCGGCCTGAAGCAGATGGAGGTTGAGGCCCAGGGCGTGGAGCGGGTTCTTCACCTCGTGGGCCACTCCGGCCGAGAGGGTGCCCAGCGCGGCCAGCTTGTCGGATCGCCGGAGCTGCGCCTCGAGCCGGCTCACTTCCGTGATGTCGCGGAGCAGCACGACTAGGCCATCGGTCTGCCGCGCCTCGGTCCGCAGGTCCGACGCCGCGGCGCGCACAGTGACCCGGCGCGCTCCCTCCGCCGTCAGGGCGAAGTCGTGTTCCTGAAGGAGGCGATCTCCTGCGAGGGCGTCGAGAACCCACGCGGTGACCTCAGGCACGGCCTGCAATGCCTCGCCGACCGGTCGCCCCCTGATAGCCGACGCGCGGAGACCCAACAGGCGCTCGCCCGGTCCGTTCAGCGAGCTGACCGCACCGCCGGCATCGAGGGTCAGGACACCCGTCGGGATGCTCTCCAGGATGTTCTGCATCAGGCTCTTGACACGCTCGAACGTCTGGGTGACAGCTCGGTAGTTCCGGTAGGCCCCGAACAGCACGAGGCCGATGGCCGCGAGGAGGAGCACCGCAAAGGCAGCAACCAGTTCCGGCCAACTCAGCCCCCGAAGGAGGCCTGGGGATCCCGCGGCGGGAGCTCCCGAGGCGAGCAGCCGGTGCCGCTCATACTGGATCCCTACAGCGACCGCCGCCGCGAGGAGGAGGCCGATGAGAGCGAACGCGGTGAGAGCCAACCGGACCGGGACATACCCGAGCGAGAAGCGAGGATGCCCCGGGCGAAACATTCCGTTAGCTCCCGATCACGGGGCGTCCGTCTCTGGTCCGGTCACTGCCCGTCAGCATCCGACGCCTCGGCCAAGCGCGGCACCTGACTCGTTGCCGTCTCATCGAACTGCTCGAAGATAGGGTTCAAGGTTACTGTAACACTGGCCTTGCCGCGCGAGAAGGCGCTGACGGAAGACCCTTCACCGCTGGACGACCGCACGAGACGCAGGCGCGGCATTGTCTCATCGGGGCCCGTTGGAAGCTCCACAGGCAT
>JACORX010000208.1 GCA_016179165.1 Candidatus Rokuibacteriota bacterium
GAAGTCAGGATGCTGTTCCCGACGGACCGGCTCACCCAGGCCGATCCTGGCCAGCTGACCGGCCGCCGCGTGCGCCTCTCGCTGGTCAACTGCTTCGAGGCGCCGTCGTCCTGCGACGAGATCGGCCTCTTGAACGGGCTGGACGGCTGGAGCGTCAACCCGCGGATGT
This sequence comes from Candidatus Rokuibacteriota bacterium, assembly GCA_016179165.1. Classification (GTDB taxonomy): domain Bacteria; phylum Methylomirabilota; class Methylomirabilia; order Rokubacteriales; family CSP1-6; genus AR37. Next base: position 170 of record JACORX010000208.1, read on the forward strand.
CGCTGGCCTTCACCGCGCCCATCGCCCTCGACAGCGTGACGCGCTCGAGCGTTTTCGTGCTCCCGCTCGGCGGCGACGCGGCGGCCGAGCCGGTCGGGCTCTCCCGGCTCGTCTGGGATGCCGAGACGACGACGCTCTACGCCAAGCCCGAGCGCGTCCTGCGCCAGGGCCGCGCGCACGCTCTCGTCGTGACATCTCGCGTGCGCGACGCCGACGGTGGGCATCTTCGCGCTCCTGCGGGCCCGCGCGCCGCTCTCGACCCGCGCCTGGCCAAGCGCCTCGAGGCTCTGGGGATCCCCCCGCGCGACGTGGTCGCGGGAGCCGTGTTCACCACCCAGTCGGTGACGGCGGGGCTCGAGCGGATGCGCGAGCAGATCGACGCGCGCCCGGCGCCCCGGATCCGTTTCGCGCTCGCCCCGGGGAGCGCCAAGAGCGTCTACGCGCGCGCCGGGGTCGAGAGCATCGTGTTCACGCGGCAGGCCGCGACGGCCGGCGCCGACCGCTTCGCGGCGCCCGTCGCGCTCAACCTCGCCACGGTGTCTGCGGCCGAGGTCCGGACGATTGCCATCGGTGCCTTCGACAGCGCGTCCTTTCTCTCGGGCTCGCGGCATATCCCGCGCGGCCCGAGCTCGAAGGCGCCCGCGGTGCTTGGCGCCGAGCGGGTGCACGTCACGATCTTCCTGCCTGAAGGCGCCATGCCGGTCGCGGGCTGGCCCGTTGTCATTTTCGGCCACGGGTTCGGCAACGATCGCAACGCGGTCCCACCGCTCGTGGCCGGCACCTTCGCGCGCCGCGGCTTCGCGACTGTGGCGCTTAATGTGGTCGGGCACGGCGGGGGTCCCGAGGGCACGCTGGCGATCAAGGAAAGCGGCAAGGAGCCGGTGCTGCTGCCGGCCGGCGGGCGGGGGCTCGACATCGACGGCGACGGCAGAATCGGCGTCACCGAGGGCGTGGGCACAGCCCAGCGAGGGCCGCTTGCGTTGGTCTCGAGCCGCGACGGGCTCCGCCAGACCGTCGCCGACTTGATGCAGCTGGTGCGCGCCCTCCGCCGCGGCGTGGATGTGGACGGCGACGGCCGCTCCGATCTCGATGGCGACCGCATTTACTATGCCGGTCAGTCATTCGGCGGAATCTACGGGACCTTGCTCATGGCTGTCGACCCGCTTCCGAGGGCGGGCGTGCTCAGCGTGCCGGGCGCGCCCATCTCGGAGATCGCCCGGCTGGCGCCGGTCTTCCGCCCGTTGGTGACGGAACAGCTGAGGATCCGCAAGCCCTCGCTCGTGAACGGCGAGAAGGACTTCGCAGAGTCACTGCCGCTCTGGGGAGAGCCTCCGGTGACGGTGCTCGCGCCCGGCGCACTCGCGATCCAGGCCTATCTCGACCGCGCCGAGTGGCTCCAGCAAGGCGCCGACCCCTCGGCCTTTGCGCCGTATCTCAAGTCGGCGCCACTGACGGCGGCGGGCCCACGGCCCGTGCTGATCCAGATGGCCGTCGGTGACCGCACCGTGCCGAACCCGACGACCGAGCAGTTGATCCGCGCAGGCGACCTCCAGCCCTTCGTGTCGATCTATCGCCACGACACGGTCGCCGCGACCTTGCCCCCCCGCTTCGCCAATCCGCACGCCTTCATCACGTGGACGGGCCCGGCCGAGGTCGCCGCGACCGCACGCGCGGCCCAGGAGCAGATCGCGCGCTTCTTCCTCTCCGGCGGGCGCGCCATCGAGCGCAGCGACGAGCGCTTCGACGTGCCCGCCGCTTCCCGGTAGCCCGCGCCATGCGCGCCGTCCTTCTCGGAACGGGCTCGCCGCCTCCCAACCCCAAGCGCCGCGGCCCGGCGACGCTCCTGGCGCTGGGCGACGAGAGGTTCCTCGTGGATGCGGGCTCGGGAGTGGGCGTCCAGCTCGTCCAGGCGGGCGTGCGCCCCTACGACTGGCCGCGCGTGCTCATCACGCATCACCACTCCGACCACATGATCGATCTCGGCCATCTGCTGATCACGCGCTGGATCGTGGGGCAGAACGCGCCCTTCGAGGTGTGGGGGCCGGCCGGAACGAAGCGCCAGATGGACAAGCTCCTCGACTACCTCGACTGGGACATCGAGATCCGCCGCGCCCACATGGTCAAGCGCGAGCGTCCGCGCGTGACAGTGACGGAGATCGAGGAAGGCAAGATCATTGAGGCCGGCGGTGTGACGGTGAGCGCCTTCAGCGTGGACCACGACCCCGTCAAACCCGCCGTCGGCTACCGCTTCGAGGGCGGTGGCAGGCGCGTCGTGGTCTCAGGCGACACGCGGCCGTCCGAGAACCTCATCCGCTGGAGCCGGGGCGTGGACTGCCTCATCCACGAATGCTGCGAGATGGCGAAGACCTCGTGGGTGCCCGGCTGCGGCTGGCCGACCCTCGAGGAGAAGATCAAGGACCTCGCCTCCTACCACACCCAGCCGGAGGACATCGGCCGCGTGGCCAAGGCCGCGAACCCCGGCACGCTCGTCATCACCCACATGATGCCGGCCTCGGTGCCGGCCGAGCTCGAGGCGGCGGCCAAGCGCCACTTCGATGGCCCCGTGACGATCGGCGAGGATTTGCTCGAGGTCTAGCCAGCGGCGGGGTCAGGCCCTGAATTCCAGCATTTTGTGTTCTTTCAAAGCCTGACCCCCGAAAGGTTCAGCCGAGCAGGAGCCTGATGGACCCCGCGACCGAGATGACGATGAGCGCGAGCGCGAACCAGCTGCGGGGCAGGTATGCGATGAGGCGCCAGCCGAGCCAGGCGCCCAGGTAGAGGAGCGGCGAGGCGAGCAGGGAGAGCCACACCATCCGCCAGGTCAGAAATCCGATGCTCCAGTAGGACACCACCTTGAGACAGTTCGAGGCGAAGAGTGCTCCCGCTCCCGTCGCCACCACCGATGCATTCGACAGCCCC
>JACORX010000198.1 GCA_016179165.1 Candidatus Rokuibacteriota bacterium
GAGTACGGGGGCCATTTCCTGGGACCCGCACGGGGGGACTGCCGACGGGGGGAGTACGGGGGCCATTTCGAGGCCCCCGTTACCAAATGATCGCGCTGATTCGCGGGAGATTGCGGCGCAAGCACGAGGATCGCGTCGTGATCGAGGCCGCCGGGGTGGGCTACGAGGTGGTGTTGCCGCCGGTGGGCCAGCGCGCCCTCGTGGACGCGATGGCGAGCGACGGCGATGGAGCAGCGGAGGTGACGCTCGAGATCCACTACCACGCGACGCAGAACCAGCCCTCGCCGGTGCTGATCGGCTTCCTTTCGGGGCTCGACAAGGAGTTCTTCGAGAAGCTCATCACGGTCAAGGACGTGGGGCCTCTCGTGGCCGCCCGGTCGCTGGCCGCTCCCGTCGCCGAGATCGCCGCCGCCATCGCGCGCCAGGACGAGGCGTACCTGAGGCGGCTGCCGGGCATCGGACCCCAGAAGGCCAAGAATATCGTGGCGCAGCTGTCCTCGAAGGTCGCGAAGTTCGCCCTCGCCCAGCCGGGCGCACCCCCAGGAGCTCCCACGGGCGGCAGGGCCGCCGGTTCTGTGCCGACCGGCATGGACGAGGACGGGCTGCGCGGCGCCGTCTTCGAGATCCTGACCAAGCAGCTCGGCCACCGGCCCAGCGAGGCCGCCCAGCTGATCTCGACGGCCCTCGGCCGCAACCCGCGCATCACCACGCCCGAAGAGCTCTTCGACGAGATCTACCGCGGAGCCAAGCCGTGACCGACGAGGCGCGCGTGATGAGCCGCATGGCTCTGCCGGAGGAGACGCAGATCGAGCGCCAGCTGCGCCCCCAGCGGCTCGACGAGTACGTGGGTCAGCGCGCGACCGTCGAGAGCCTGCGGGTCTCGGTGGAGGCGGCGCGCCAGCGCGGCGAGCCGCTCGACCACGTGCTGCTCTCGGGGCCGCCCGGCCTCGGCAAGACGACGCTCGCGACCATTCTGGCCAACGAGATGGGCGCCGTCATGGTCACCACGGCGGGGCCGTCGCTCGAGCGCGGCGGCGACCTCATGGGCATCCTGACCAATATCAACGAGCGCGACGTCCTCTTCTTGGACGAGATCCACCGGCTGCCGCGGGTGGTTGAGGAGCTGCTCTACCCGGCCATGGAGGACTTCACGGTCAACTTCATCATGGACAAGGGCCTCAACGCCCGCACCATGCGCATCCCGCTCCGCCCCTTCACCATGGTGGGCGCGACCACGCGGCCGGGGATGCTCTCCTCGCCGCTCCGCGAGCGCTTCGGCATCTTCCACCACCTCGACTTCTACTCGCTGGAAGATCTCCAGACGATCGTCACCCGCTCGGCCTCCATCCTGGGCGCCAACGTCGAGCCCGAGGGCGCCGCGGCCATCGCGAAGCGCTCGCGCGGGACGCCGCGCATCGCCAACCGGCTTCTGCGCCGGGTGCGAGACTACGTCCAGGTCAAGGGCAGCGGCGTGGTGACGGCCGCGGGGGCCGTCGACGCGCTCGACCGCGAGGGTGTCGACTCGGCCGGCCTCGACAGGCTCGACCGTCGCTTCCTCGGCGCCATCATCGAGCAGTACGGTGGCGGCCCCGTCGGGCTCGAGGCCATCGCGGCGACCATCAATGACGAGGCCGAGACCTTGGCCGAAGTGGTCGAGCCCTTCCTGCTCAAGATCGGCTTCCTCATCCGTACACCCACCGGCCGCAAGGCGACGCCCCCGGCCTATGTCCATCTCGGGATCAGCGCCCCCACCGTGCCGGGCGGCCAGGCGCAGCTGCCGCTCTAGCGCGTGCCGCCGTGGCCGATCTGGGGAAAATCCTTCTGGGTTTAGGGCTCGTGATGGTAGTTCTGGGTGGAATCTTGCTGTTGGCGGGTAACTCCGCCGGAAAGGTGCCATGGCTCGGACGGCTACCGGGCGACATCTCCATCGAGCGAGAGAACTGGCGGTTCTACTTCCCGCTCGGTACCTCCATCCTTCTCTCCGTCGTGCTGTCGTTGCTCCTCTGGCTCTTCTCCCGGCGCTAGCCTTCGCAGTCGTCTTGGCCCTTCCCGCTCCGGCTCATGCCGCGGGCGACATCCGCGTGGGGCTAGGCGAGGGACTGGCGGCCGTCGAGCTGAGCGGCGGGTCGATGCTCGTCCAGGATCTCAACGGGCGCGGCATGGCCGAAGACCCGGTCACGTCGCTCCGGGTTCTGCGCAGCGACGGCGCCGTCGAATGGCGCGGCCGGCGCGTGGCGAGGATACGCGTCGTGCCGGCAAGAGCCGCCCCGCTGCGCTTCCAGCAGCGCCTGTACCCCGGGGTCATCGAGGTCGTGGGCGCGCCCGAGGGGCTGATCGTGGTCAACGAGCTGCCCATGGAAGAGTACCTGGTCGGCGCGGTCAAGGCGGAGGCGGGCGACAAGATGCCCATCGAGATGCTCAAGGCTCAGGCGATCGTTGCCCGCACCTACGCGGCCTACCATCGCCGCCTCAACGCGGCCAAGCCGTACCACATCGTCGCCGGCACGGCGAACCAGCAGTACGCCGGCCGGGTCAACGCCGACTCGCCCGCGTGGACCGCGGTTCTCGACACGGAAGGGCAGGTGCTGCTCTGGGAAGGCGACCTCTTCCCTGCCTTCTACCACTCGGACAGCGGCGGCCACACGGAGGACCCGCGCGTGGTGTTCGCGGCGGCCAATATGCCGGCGCTCCAGCCGGTCCGCGTGGAGTTTCCCTCGCGCTCGCCGCATCACGCCTGGAGCCGCGACGTGGTGCTCGGGGACCTCGCGGCCGCGCTCAAGCGGGGCGGCGTCTCGGTGGGCAGCATCACAGGCCTGCGGGTTTTGGAGCGGAGCGTCTCGCTCCGCGTCTCGCGCATCTCCGTCCTGGGCACGCACGGGTCGGCGACCCTGCGCGGAAACGAGTTCAGGCGTCTCGTGGGTTACGACACGCTCAAGAGCACGCTCTTCGCAGTTTCGGTCGACGAGAGCTACGCCCGCTTCGCGGGCCGCGGCTACGGGCACGGCGTCGGCCTCGACCAGTGGAGCGCGAAGACGATGGCCGACCAGGGCTACACGGCGCGCCAGATCGTTCAGTACTACTATCCGGGCGCCACGCTGTCCTCGCTGACCGGCATCTCGTCGCTGAAGTAGTCCCGCCGGCAGAGCGTCCCATGGCGATCGCGTGGGCCGATTTCGAGCGGGTGGACATGCGCGTGGGCGTCGTCGTCGATGCCCAGCCCTTTCCCGAAGCCAAGCGGCCCGCCCTCAAGCTCTGGATCGATTTCGGCCCGCTGGGCGTGAAGCGATCGAGCGCCCAGGTCACGGAGCGCTACGAGCCCGCCGAGCTCGTGGGCCGGCGCGTGATCGCCGTGGTCAACTTCCCGCCCAAGCAGATCGGGCCGTTCGTCTCCGAGGTGCTCGTGCTCGGCGCCTACGACGAGCAGGGCCACGTGATCCTGCTGCGACCGGATTTCGACGTTTCTCCCGGCTCGAAGATCGGGTAGCTCTGCTTGCTACCCCCGGCCGACGGGGGGCCGGGGGTGCCGATCCACCCAGCCCTCGCCTCGCGACAGGGCCGCTCAGCTCGAAGCGCGACCCCCAACTGCACGGGGGTTCGGGGGCATCCCCCGGTCCCCCGTCGGCCTATGCGTGAACTACCACCCCCAGTTCACTGGCTGGCCCTGTTGTGTCGCTGACTGTTAGACTCGCAGATCATGGACGTGTCGCTGTTTGACTATGAGCTGCCGGTGGAGAGGATCGCGCAGGAGCCCGCGGAGCCGCGGGATGCCTCGCGGCTGCTCGTGCTGGATCGGGCGCGGGGGGCGCGGGAGGACGTGCGCTTCTCGGATCTGCCGCGCTGGCTCAGGGAAGGGGACTGCCTCGTCGTCAATGAGAGCCGCGTGATCCCGGCGCGCTTCCTCGGCGCCCTCGAGAGAGACGGCCGGCCGGTGGAGATCCTGATGCTCCGCCCGCTCGACGGCGGCCGCTGGGAGGCCCTGGTGCGCCCGGGGAAGCGCTGCGGCCTCGGCGCCCAGGTGACGCTGGCGGGCGGCGCGGCGCGCGCCACGGTGATCGAGCGCCGCGCCTTGGGAGCGCGGGTGGTCGAGATCGAGGCACCGTGGCCCGTTGACGAGCTGATCGAACGCCACGGCCTGCCGCCGCTGCCGCCCTATATCGAGCGTCACGATGCGCCCCGGCTCGAGGACTGGGAGCGCTACCAGACGGTCTACGCGACCGCGAAGGGCTCGGTCGCGGCGCCCACTGCCGGGCTGCACTTCACCCAGGCGCTGCTCGATCGCCTGGGCGCGGCGGGTGTCGAGGTCCATCGCGTGACCCTCCATGTGGGAGCCGGAACCTTCCGGCCGATCCGCGCGGCGGCGGTTGAGGAGCATCGGCTCGAGCCGGAGGCGGCGGAGATCCCGGCAGCGACGGCCGACGCCGTCAATCGCGGGCGCGCCGAGGGCCGCCGGATCATAGCGGTGGGCACCACCACCACGCGCACCCTCGAGTGGGCTGCCGACGAAGGCGGCCGGGTCCGCACCCGCTGTGGCGGTGCCGATCTCTTCATATACCCCGGCTATCGCTTCCGTGTCGTCGACGCCCTCGTCACCAACTTCCACCTTCCGCGCTCGACCCTCCTGCTTCTCGTCGCCGCCTTCGCCGGACGCGATCGGGTGCTCGACGCCTACCGCCACGCCGTCGCCCTCGGCTACCGCTTCTATTCCTACGGCGACGCCATGCTGATCCTGTGACGGCGCCGGTCCGCTTCGAGCTGCTCAGGCAGGACGGCGCCGCGCGGGCCGGGCGGCTCACGACGCCCCACGGCGCGGTGGAGACGCCGGCCTTCATGCCGGTCGCGACGCAGGGCACGGTGAAGAGCCTGAGCCCGGCCGACCTGCGCGCCGCGGGCGCCCAGATCGTGTTGGCCAACACCTACCACCTCTCCCTGCGTCCCGGCCATGAGCTGGTGCGCGAGATGGGCGGGCTCCATCGCTTCATGGCCTGGGACGGGCCCATCCTGACCGACTCCGGCGGCTTCCAGGTCTTCAGCCTCTCGAAGCTCCGCCGGCTCGGGGAGGAGGGTGTCGAGTTCCGCTCGCACATCGACGGCTCGCTGCGGCTCCTGACGCCGGAGATCTGCGTGGAGATCCAGCACGCCTTGGGCGTGGACATCCTGCACCCGCTCGACGAGTGCTTGCCCCACCCGGCGTCCCTCGGCGACACGGAGCGCTCCCTGGCGCTGACGCTCAGGTGGCTCGGCCGCTCCGTGGCGGCTAACGCCACCGTCGGCGGCGGACGCGCGCTCTTCGGCATCGTCCAGGGCGGCGGGCACGAGGTGCTGCGGCGCCGCGCCGTGGAGGCGACCTGCGCCTACGACCTGCCGGGCTACGCCATTGGGGGCCTGGCGGTAGGCGAGACGAAATCGCTCCTCTACGACATCACGGAGCTCGTCGCCGGCCTCCTGCCGGCCGGCCGGCCGCGCTACCTGATGGGCGTGGGCAAGCCGCACGATCTGGTCGAGGCCGTCGCGCGCGGCGTGGATCTCTTCGACTGCGTGCTGCCGACGCGCAACGCCCGCAACGGGCAGGTCTTCACTGCCGACGGGCCGCTGACCATCACCCATGCGCGCTTCACCCGGGACCCCGAGCCGCTCGACGCCGCGTGCCCCTGCGAGGCGTGCCAAGGCTTCTCGCGGGCGTACCTCCGGCATCTCTTCCTCTCGCGCGAGCTCCTCGCGTACCGGCTCCTGTCGCTTCACAACCTGACCTTCTACCTGGGTCTGATGGCGGCGATGCGGGGCGCGGTTGCCGGCGGCGCGTTCGGGCCATTCCGCTCTCGGTTTCTTGACCGATATGGGGTAGAATCCGTGGGCAGTTCGGACCCCACTTCGACAGAGACGGAGGCCTGAGACTCATGGTCGACTTCGCGTACGCGATGGCGCCGACGCCGGGCGGGCAGGGCAGCAGCTCGATGATGGTGCAGCTCGCGTTCTTCGCGGCGATCTTCGCGATCTTCTACTTCCTCCTGATCCGGCCGCAGCAGAAGCAGAAGCGCGAGCGCCAGACCATGCTGTCCGCCGTCAAGCCGGGCGACCGCGTGGTGATGTCGAGCGGGCTCCACGGCACGGTGGTCAAGCTCTCCGAGCACGGCGTCACCCTCAAGGTCGCCGACCAGGTGCGCCTCGAGTTCGACCGCTCGGCAATCGGGCGCATCGTGCCCGCCTCGGGCGAGGGCGGCGCCTCCTCCTGATGACGCGGCGGCTCTGGCTCCGCATCGGTATCGTCGCCGTGGTCGCGGCAGTCGCGGTCTTCTATCTCTACCCGCCAAAGAAGACCATCAACCTCGGCCTCGACCTCCAGGGCGGCATCCACCTCGTGCTCGGCGTGGACATCGACAAGGCCCTCCAGGTGCAGACGGAGCGCGCCGGCGACACGGCGCGGGCAGCGCTGGAAAAAAAGGGCGTCGGCGTGAAGTCCATCGAGCGCCGCGGCGTCACGGAGCTCGCCGTGCAGCTGGCGTCGCCACAGGCCTGGGCCGACGCGCAGACCGTGCTCAAGGACCTGGCCACCTTCGACGTCAAGGAACCCGACCAGGCCGCGGGGCGCCTCGTGCTCTCGATGCGGCCCCGAGAGGCGGCGGCGCAGCGCGAGTGGTTCGTGAAGCAGGGGCTCGAGACCATCCGCAACCGTGTCGACCAGTTCGGCGTGGCCGAGCCGTCCATCCAGCAGCAGGGCGACAACCGCATCCTCGTCCAGCTCCCCGGCGTGCAGGACCCCGAGCGGGCGAAGGCGCTCATCGGTAAGACCGCGCTCCTGGAGTTCAAGCTCGTCGACGAGGGTGCCAGTGTCGAGCAGGCCGTCGCAGGGCAGGTGCGGTCGGGCTCGGAGCTCCTCTACCAGCGCCGCGTGGACAAAGAGACCAAGGAGGAGCGCCGGGTCCCCTTCGTGGTGGAGAAGAAGGCCCTGCTCACCGGTGCGGACGTCGCCAATGCCCGCGTGTCGATCGACCAGAACACGAGCGAGCCCTACGTCTCGCTCGAGCTGACCGGAACCGGCGGCCGGGTGTTCGCGGACCTGACCTCGGCCAACGTGGGGCGGCGCCTGGCCATTGTGCTCGACGGCAACCTGTACTCCGCCCCAGTGATCCGCGAGCGCATTCCCTCGGGCCAGGCCCAGATCACGGGCGGTTTCACCTCGGAGGAGGCGACCGACCTCGCGATCGTCCTGCGCGCGGGCGCGCTGCCCGCGCCCGTGCAGATTCTCGAGGAGCGCACGGTCGGGCCCTCGCTCGGCGCGGATTCGATCCGCAAGGGCATCGTCTCCAGCGCCGCCGCGGCCATTGCCGTCGTGCTCTTCATGCTCGTTTACTACCGCCTCTCCGGGCTCGTCGCCGACGTGGCGCTGGCGCTCAACCTCCTGATCCTGCTGGCGGCCATGGCCGGTTTCCACGCCACGCTGACCCTGCCCGGCATCGCCGGCGTGGTGCTGACCATCGGCATGGCCGTGGACACCAACATCCTGATCTTCGAGCGGATCCGGGAGGAGCTGCGGTCCGGCAAGACGGTGCGCGCCGCCATCGAGGCCGGGTTCGCGCGGGCCTTCCGCACCGTGATCGACACCCACGTCACCGTGCTTGTTTCCGCGGCTATCCTCTACCAGTTCGGTACGGGGCCCGTGAGGGGCTTTGCCGTGACGCTGGCGATCGGCCTCCTGGCCAGCCTCTTCACGGCGGTGTTCTTCACCCGCCTCGTCTTCGACCTCATCTACATGCGCGGCCGCCGGGTCGAGAGCATCTCCATCTAGGGGCCGCCGATGCTCCAGATCTTCGTCAACGCCAACTACGATTTCGTCGGCAAGCGACGGTGGTTCTACCTGGCCTCGGGCGGCCTCATGCTCCTGAGCCTGATCTGGATCTTCTTCGTTGGCCGGCTCAACTACGGCATCGACTTCACCGGCGGCGCTCTGGTCCAGGTCCGCTACGACAAGCCGGCGTCCGTGGACCTCGTGCGGCGCGGTCTCGACGAGATCAAGCTCGGGAACGCCGTCATCCAGCAGTTCGGCGACGTCCAGGAGTACCTGATCCGGCTGCCCCAGGGCGGGGAAAAGCCCGACCAGCTGTCGAAGCAGGTCCAGGGCGCCCTGGCGAAGGTGGCGGGCGCCCGGGTCGAGATCAGGCGCATCGAGTACGTGGGCCCGCAGGTGGGGCGGGACCTCCAGCTCCAGGCCCTGTACGCGGTCCTGGCGGGGATGGCGGGCATCCTGATCTACGTCGCCCTCCGCTTCCACTTCCGCGACGGCGTCATCTCCGTGGTCGCCATCGCCCACGACGTGGTCGTCACGCTCGGTGCCCTGTCGGTGACTCAGCGGGAGATGTCGCTGCCGGTGTTGGCGGCGCTCCTGACCATCGTGGGGTATTCGATCAACGACACCATCGTGGTGTTCGACCGGATCCGGGAGACCCGCGGCAAGGGCCTCCGCAAGGGGCAGACCGTGGCCGAACTGGTCAACGGGGCCATGAATCAGACCCTGTCCCGGACGCTCCTGACCGCGTTCACGACCTTCATTGCGGCCCTGGTCCTCCTCATCTACGGGGGCGAGGTGCTGAGGGACTTCGCTTTTGCCCTCGTGGTCGGGGTGGTGACCGGCACCTACTCCTCCATCGCCGCGGGCTCCCTGGTCATGGACTGGGAGACCTGGAGCCGGGCCCGCGCAAGGGCGGGGGGCAAGGCCCCAGCGAAGGCGAAGGCCTGAGGCAAAAACTCTTAGCAAAATACTGATTTCAGTGGCAAAATAACGGGTCAACCTCGGGAGAGTGCGGGTTGATCCAGTTACAGACGCTGATTGAGGAGATTCCGAAGTACCAGCCGGGTGCCGACCTGGACCTGGTGAACCGCGCCTACCGCTTCTCCGAGAAGAGCCACGAGGGCCAGCAGCGCGCGTCGGGCGAGCCCTACCTCTCCCACCCCCTGGAAGTCGCCGGCCTCCTCGTGGACTTCAAGATGGACGTCACCACGGTCATCGCCGGCCTCCTGCACGACGTGCTCGAGGATACCCGGGCCACCAAGGACGACCTGGCGCGGGAGTTCGGGCCGGAAATCGCCGACCTCGTCGACGGAGTGACCAAGATCGGCAAGCTCGCCTTCTCCTCGCGGGAGGAGCGGCAGGCGGGGAACTTCCGGAAGATGGTCGTGGCCATGGCCCACGATCTGCGCGTGCTCATGATCAAGCTCGCGGACCGCCTGCACAACATGCGCACGCTCGACTACCTGGCGCCCGAGAAGGCCAAGAAAATCGCCCAGGAAACCCTCGACATCTACGCCCCGCTGGCGCACCGGCTCGGCATGGCCAAGGTCAAGGCCGAGCTTGAAGACCTGGCGCTGCGGGTGATGCAGCCCGAGGACTACCAGGAGCTGATGCGCCGGGTGGCCAAGCGCCGGCTCGAGCGCGAGGCCGAGATCAACTCCCTGATCGCGCTCCTCCAGGAGAAGCTCGGAGAGGTCGGCATCGAGTCCAAGATCGCGGGCAGGCCCAAGCACTTCTACTCGATCTGGAAGAAGATGCACGAGGGCGGGCGGGAGTTCGACGAGATCTACGACCTGACCGCCGTGCGGGTCCTGACCAAGACCGTGCGCGACTGCTATGGCGCCCTCGGCGTCATCCACTCCCTCTGGAAACCCGTGCCCGGCCGCTTCAAGGACTTCATCGCGATGCCCAAGGTGAACATGTACCAGTCGCTTCACACGACGGTCATCGGGCCCAAGGGCGACCCGGTCGAGATCCAGATCCGCACCTGGGAGATGCACCGCGTGGCGGAGGAAGGCATCGCGGCCCACTGGCTTTACAAGGAGAAGAAGGGCGACCGCGACCGGTTCGACGAAGCCTTCACGTGGCTCCGCCAGCTGATGGAGTCGCAGAAGGAGATGAAGGACCCGAAGGAGTTTCTCGACACGGTCCGGTTCGACCTCTTCCCGGACGAGGTCTACGTGTTCACCCCAAAGGGCGACGTCAAAGCGCTGCCCGAGGGCTCGACGCCCATCGACTTCGCCTTCGCCGTTCACACGGACGTCGGGCATCACTGCGTCGGCGCAAAGGTCAACGGCAAGCTGGTGCCGCTGCGCTACACACTCCGCCAGGGCGACATCGTCGAGGTGGTGGCTTCGCCCACCCAGCATCCGAGCCGGGACTGGCTCAAGATCGTCAAGTCCAGCCGCTCCAAGGCCAAGATCAACCAGTGGCTCAAGGTCGAGGAGCGGGCCCGCTCCCTCGAACTGGGCCGGGATCTCTTCGATCGCGAGGCCAAGAAGTACCGCTTGGTTCCGTCCACGCTCCTGGCCTCGGAGGAGATGAAGAAGCTCCTCGCGGAGATGGGCTACGCCACCGCGGACGACCTGCTCGCCGCCATGGGCTACGGCAAGGCCTCCGTCCACCAGGTGATGGGCAAGCTCGCCCCCACCGTCGTCCGCGAGCAGGAGCACGCGCCGGAGTCCAAGCTCCAGAAGGCCGCCCGGAAGAGCGAGGGCGCCGTCCGCATCCGCGGCGTGGACAATGTCCTCGTGCGCTTCGGCAAGTGCTGCTCGCCGGTACCGGGCGACGGCATCGTGGGTTTCATCACGCGGGGGCGGGGGCTGACGGTGCACGCCCGTGACTGCATGACCGTGGTCAAGAACGTGCTCGAGAAGGAGCGCCTGCTGGCCGTCGAGTGGGACGGTGAGGAGCCGACCAAGCGCCCGGTCAAGATCGCCGTCTACATCGGGCGGGACCGGCCCGGGCTGCTGGCCGAGATCACCGCGGCCATCTCCTCGCGACACGGCAATATCACGAAGGCCGAGGTCACCGTGACCGACGACCGCAAGGGCATCAACCACTTCGTGATCGAGGTGGAGGATCTCCACCAGCTCCAGAGCATCATGCAGGGCATTCAGGAAGTGAAGGACGTGATGAACGTCGAGCGCGTCAGAGGGCTGTGACCCACACCGAGTTCGAGGCCCTCGTCGAGCGGGCCCTGCGCACGCTGCCCCGCCGGTTCAAGGAGAAGATCGCCAACGTCGCCATCGTGGTCGAGGACTGGGCCGACGACGAGACGCTGCGCGATGTCGGCATCGAGCCGCCAGATACGCTCTACGGACTCTACCGGGGGATCGACCTGACCCGCCGCGATACGTCGTATGGCAACGTCCTCCCCGACACGATCCACATCTACCAGGGACCCATCGAAGAAGACTGCGTCGACACCGAGGAGATGGCCGAGCTCGTCCGAGACACGGTCATCCACGAGATCGGGCACTACTTCGGGCTCGACGATGACACGATGGAGGGGATCGAGCAGGGCCAGTAGCTGAACACCGCCCGGGTGTTCTAGTCCCGTCCGCTAACCTTTTCTCTTGACAGTACTTTCAATTGTTCGTATGTTTTCAGCGTACGCTGAAAATCGTACAAACGATGAAACCATGGAGAATACGCAGGAAATCAGGCGATCGGCGGCCCAGCTGCTTCGGGAGCTGTTCCCTAAAGCCGTGGCATGGGAGGAGTCTGCCGGCCCTAAGGTCAAGGGCCAAAAGGCTGATCTGCTGGTGAAATTCAAGCTCGGAGGCCAGGATCAGACCTTGCTTCTAGAAGTAACTTCCGTCGGTCAACCCAAGCAGATCCGTGAGGCTATTACCAGGCTGGGAGAGCTTCGAGCGGAGATGGACGGAGCCTACCCTGTTGCTGTGGCCCAGTACATCAGCCCACAGGGGGCCGGGCTGCTCAAGCGAAATGGGCTGGGCTACCTCGACCTGTCCGGGAACTGCTATCTCGCTTTCGGGAATGTCCTGATCGAGAAGGAAGGAAAGCCCAACCTCAGGCCGTCCACGCGGCCGCTCAAGGCCCTCTTCGCGCCCCGGGCGACCCGAGCGGTCCGGACGCTCCTCGTCGATCCCGGCCGTCTCTGGCGGCTCGACGAGCTTGCGAAGGCCTCGCAGGTCAGCCTCGGCCACGCCCACAACGTGGTCAAGCGGCTGGGCGACCTGGCGTGGGTCGAGCGGGGCGAGCAGCAGCGTATTCACCTGAGTAAGCCGGCTGACCTTCTCGACGCCTGGGTTGACGCCTACACGTATCGCCTCAACGAGATCACGACCTACTTCTCACCGGAGCGGATCACGCGGAGGCTGGTCGGTGACCTCGCCCGTGCTGCCCAGGAGGCGGATCGGCGCTTCGCGTTCACGCTCCATGCGGGCGCGGCGCTCGTGGCGCCCAATGTCCGTTTTCCGGCCATCCACTGCTACATCGAGGGTGACCCCGAGCCGGTGGCGAAGGCCCTGGGCCTCCGGCCCGGCGAGGATGAGGGCAACGTCCACCTCCTGGCGCCCTACGATCCGGGTGTCTTCCACGCGCCGATCACGAAGAGCGGGGTGCCGGTCGTGTCCCTGCCCCAGTTGTACGCGGACCTCTACCACTACGAGCGGCGGGGCCGGGACCAGGCGGCCCACCTACGCCGCGAGGCCATGGGTTTCTAGAAGTCCACACACGGGACCGGCCAGACGCGGAACCGGCCAGACGCGGGACCGGAAGGAGGTGGGCCCTCTAATGGCGAAGAAGAAGGCGAAGAAGAAGAGCGCAAAGCGGAGGAAGGCGACGAAAGGGCGGAAGCGGCACTAGCCGCCCTGCCACTCAGCAGTACGATCGCAGAGGAAAGGGGGTGACTTCCACATGGCGAAGAAGAAGAAGGCGGCCAAGAAGAAGAAGAAGTAGTGTCTTGGGCCGGTGGGAGGTGGCGGCCTTCCACCGGCGTTTACCATGCTGCACCAGCAGGACCCGACGGGGGGCGGCAACGCCCCCCGTCGCGCGTTATTTCCTGCGCCTTACAGGACCTTGGTGACCTTGCCGGCCTTGAGGCAGCGCGTGCAGACGCGCATTCGCTGGACTACACCTGTCGTGCCGATTTTGCCCCGCATCAAAACGAGATTGGGCAGCCAGCGCCGCTTGGTGACATTGTGGGCGTGACTTATCTTGTGGCCGACGGACGGGCCCTTTTCACAGACGTCGCAGCGCTGAGCCATGCTGACTCCTTGAGGGGATCTGCGTCTGATTTGCCGGACGCGAAGCCCCTTTATAGCATGATCGGGTGAGCGGAGCAACGACTTGACCCCTGCGAGAGGAAACTCGGCACACGGCAGCGCGGACACCAGGACGCACGAGCCGGTCGGGGTGCGGACGGCGCTCGGAGACCTCGCCGGCGTCGGCCCGCAGCGCGCCAAGGCCCTCGCCAGGCTCGGCCTCGCCACCATCGAGGACGCCCTTGTCCAGCACCTGCCGCTGCGCCACGAGGACCGGAGCTGCATCATCCCGCTCGGACGCGTCTCAGTGGGGGAGGCCCGCACCTGCGCCGGTACCATCGCCGCCATCAACCCGCCCCCGCGCGGGCGTCCGCGCATGCCGCTTGTCGTCATGATCCGGGACGTGAGCGGCTTCCTCAACTGCGCGTGGTTCAACCAGCCGTATCTCGCGCGCGTTTTCAAGCGCGGCCGGCGCCTGATCGTCCACGGCAAGGTCCAGCCGTACGGCCGCGGGCCGCTGCAAATGCTGGTGAAGGACTACGAGGTCGTCGAGGACGGCCCGGACGAGATGCTCCACACGGGACGCCTCGTGCCGGTCTACCCGCTCACTGAGGGGTTGACCCAGAGGCCGTTCCGGCGGCTGATGAGGCGCTTGGTGGACGGCTGGGCCGACCAGATCGACGACCCGTTGCCCGAGCGCGTCCGGGTGGGGCGGGCCTTGCTGCCGCTTCCCCAGGCGATCAGGAGCGCTCACTTCCCCGAGACGCCGGAAGAGCAGGTTGCGGCCCACCGGAGGCTCGTCTTCGACGACTTCTTCCTGCTCGAGGTCGGGCTGGCCATCCGCCGCCACCGCGAGGGCCGCCGCCGCGGTCTCGCGATGAACCCGCCGGGCGCGCTCGTGCGCCGCCTGCGGGCGTCCTTGCCCTACACGCTGACGGCCGCGCAGGAGCGCGTGTGGGGCGAGATCCGCACCGACATGGCCGAGCCCTATCCGATGAGCCGCCTGCTCCAGGGCGATGTCGGCTCGGGCAAGACCGTCGTCGCGGCCCTCGCCATCCTGACCGCGATCGAGTCCGGCTACCAGGCGGCGCTCATGGCACCCACCGAGATCCTGGCCGAGCAGCACATGATCACGCTCTCCCAGCTGCTCGAGCCGCTGGGCGTGGGCGTGGTGCTCCTGACGGGAGCGGTCAAGGGCAAGGCGCGTCAGGCGGTGGTCGCGGCGGTGGAAGGCGGACAGGCCGCATGTGTTATCGGTACCCACGCGCTGGTGCAGGGGGGTGTGGGCTTCAAGCGGCTGGGGTTGGCCGTGATCGACGAGCAACACCGCTTCGGCGTGGCACACCGGGCGGCGATCCGCGGCAAGGGGGAGAGCCCGGACGTCTTCGTGATGACGGCCACGCCCATCCCGCGTACGCTGGCGCTGACCCTGTACGGCGACCTCGACGTCTCGGTCCTCGACGAGCTGCCGCCCGGACGCCGGCCCGTCGTCACGGTCGCGCGCGGCGAGTCCAAGCGCCGCGAGATTTACGATTTCCTCCGCAACCAGATCGGCGAAGGGCGCCAGGTCTACGTCGTCTGCCCGCTCGTGGAGGAGTCCGAGGCCTCCGACCTCAGGGCCGCCACCGAGATGGCCGAGCGCCTCCAGGGCGAGGTCTTCCCGGAGCGTCGGGTCGGGCTTCTCCATGGGCGGCTGGGCTTCCAGGACAAGGAGCGCGTCATGCGCGAGTTCAAGGATGGCGCGGTCCACGTCCTCGTCTCCACCACCGTGATCGAGGTCGGCATCGACGTGCCCAACGCCTCCGTCATGCTGGTCGAGCACGCCGAGCGGTTCGGCCTCTCCCAGCTCCACCAGCTCCGCGGCCGCGTCGGCCGCGGGCCCTGGAAGAGCTACTGCATCCTGCTGACCGCCGCCC
>JACORX010000202.1 GCA_016179165.1 Candidatus Rokuibacteriota bacterium
CCACCTTCACCTTGTGGAGCCACGGGGCCATCTGTCGGGCGTGGTAGCCGATCTCGCCCTGCTCGTACAGGATCGGGCTGTCCTTGGTGGCCGGGAAGAGGGAGTAGCGGAGCCCCGAGGCCGGGGTGGTCCAGTACGCGTTCCAGGTGGAGGTCATGTAGCGCATGTTCCACTCGTTGATCGAGAGGATGGCGCCGAGCTTCATCCGCTCCATCTGCTGCTTCACGCGCCCCATGCGGTACCGCCGCATCCGGTCCATGTTGATCCGCTCTTCCCAGTCCACCGACTGGGTGCCGAACGGAACCCGGCCTTCATATTCTTCGAGGACGGGCCACTCGAACTTGAGACTCGGATCTTCCATTGCCGCCTTGCTGGCTGGTGTCATGCCCTTCCCTCCCTCGGTGCGTTGTTGAGATCCGTGTTCTGACATGCGGGAACCGGGACGTCATTCGCCGCCCACCTCCCGGGGAGCAATCGACATGCCACACCTCGGCCAGGGCCCGCAAGATCGTGCCCCGATGGGAGTTTGCGCGCTTCGCTCGATCACCGGCCCAGCTGTGATGAGCTCAGGAAGGACCGCGGGATTTCAAGAGTGAAAGGTGTCTCATGACCTCGTAACTGGAATCAGGCCGTATTCCCTCACCTTTGGCGGCGAAGAGACATGGAACGGTTCATGCTGGAGCCCAGAATCCCGGAGACCCATGCGCGACATCCTGTCGAAGAGCCCTGAGCAGCCCGTAGTCGCCGTGAGCACCCTGGACACCAAGGGGCGTGAGACCGCGTACCTGGCAAGGCGGATCCGCGAGGGAGGTCTGGAAGTCCTGGTGGTGGACTGCGGCGTGCTCGGCGAGCCCCTGGGCATCACCCCCGACATCTCGCACGAGCGCGTCGCGGAGGCCGCGGGCAGCTCGCTCAAGGCGGTCCGGGCCATCGGCACACGGGGCGCCGCCGTCGAGATCATGGCCCGAGGGCTCTCCCGCGTCCTCGCCGGGGTCCACGCGGACGGGCGCTGTGGCGGGGTCATCGCCCTGGGTGGCGCCGAGGGCGCAGTGATGGCCGCCCACGCCATGCAGGCGCTGCCCCTGGGCGTGCCGAAGATCATCGTGACCCCGGTGGCGGCCGGCCGGCGGGTCTTCGGCCCCTTCGTCGGCCTGCGGGACGTGATGCTGATGCACTCCGTGGTGGACATCCTGGGGCTGGACCCCGTGAGCCGCGCGATCTTCGACAACGCCGCCGGAGCCATCACCGGGATGGCGCTGGCGCGCGGCACGCGGCCCCCGGAGGAGGCGGGCGCGCGCCTGGTCGGGATCACCATGCTGGGGAATACTACGCCTGCGGTGATGCGGATCGCCTCGGCCCTTGAGGCGACGGGCTTCACGCCGGTAGTCTTCCACTCCAACGGCGTCGGCGGGCCGTGCATGGAGGAAATGATCGCGGAGGGAAAATTCGTCGGCGTGATCGATTTCACCACCAACGAACTTACCAACGAGCTGGTCGGCGGGATCTACGCCGCGGGTCCGAATCGGCTCGAGGCCGCCGCGCGCCACGCGGTCCCGCAGGTCGTCGTCCCGGGCGGCGTGGACTTCTTTGTGGCGGGACCCCGGGAGTCCGTGCCGCCCTCCTGGCGCGGGCGGCCCCAATACCACCACAACCCCGCCTTCACGCTGATCCGGACAAGCCGCGACGAGATGGCCGAGGTGGGGCGGATCATGGCCGTCAAGCTGAGTGCCTGCCGAGGCCCCGTCGTCGTCGGCGTGCCGCTCGGGGGCCTCTCCATCCCGAACACTCCAGGCGGCGCCTTTCACGATCCCGAGGCCGACGCCGCGTTCCTCGCGGAGCTCCGGCGGCACCTGCGCCGCGACATCCCGGTCGTCGAGGTGCCGGCACACATCAACGACCCCCGCTTCGCCGACACGGTCCTCGCGCTGTTCGGGCCGCTGATGCTCGAGCCCGCGGCCGATTCCCGCGATGCCTAGCGTGGGGGCGGACTCCGCGTCGGTCCTCTCCGCGGACACCGCGGTGGTACCAGTCGGGGGGGCCCTTGGGCGACGCCTTTCGCATCCTCTTCGATCTCAAGGCGATTCACATCGGAGGGGGTGGGATGGCCGACTCGCAGGGGTCCGTCGTCCTCGTGGCCGAGGGCGAGAAGGAGAAGCTCGACCGAGCGATCGCCCTCATCGAATCGATCAAGGGAGAACCGTCCCTGCGCCCGGAGAAATCCGCGTGCGCCAATTGCCTGCCGACCATCATGATCTTGAATGACGAGGGCGTCAGAAGGGAGGTCAAGCACTGCATGTATCAAGGCCTGACCGAGGAGGAGCTGCCGTTTTTCATGAAACGGCAGGGGTGACGAAGCGCCGCGCGGCTCGTGCGCGCGGGTGGATTCGGTGTACACGCAACGCCGACTCCGGGCACGGGCACCCGGGGGCGGAATCGCCCAGGCCATGAAGGCCGGGGTGTGGGCCTCGGAGCTTGGCCGACGCCTGAGGGCGTCGCCTCACAGGGGAGGAAGATCCATGGCTTGGTCCGAAACGTCGGGGACGTGGAGGCGGGTGGCGGGGACGGCCCTCATAGCGGTGATCGCGCTGGGAATGGCCTGGGCGCCGGCGGCTCGTGCCGCCGACCCGATCAAGATCGGCTTCGGCATGGCGCTCACGGGAGCGCTCGCCGGAAACGGGAAGGCCGCCCTGATGGCGATTCAGATGTGGGCCGAGGACGTGAACAAGAAGGGCGGTCTCCTGGGCCGACCTGTTGAGCTCGTGTACTACGACGACCAGACGAAGCCGGCGGCCATTCCCGGCATCTACACGAAGCTCCTGGACGTGGACAAGGTGAACTTCATCATCTCCGGCTACGGGACCAACGTGATCGCCCCCCTCATGCCCATCGCCATGGAGCGCAATCTCCTGCTCATGGGTCTCTTCGGGATGGCGAACAACGAGAAGCTCAAGTACAAGAATTACTTCCAGATCATGCCTTCGGGGCCGCAGCCCGCGCTGGGCTGGTCGCAGGGCTGCTTCGAGGTGGCGGCCAAGCAGCAGCCCAAGCCCCAGACC
>JACORX010000203.1 GCA_016179165.1 Candidatus Rokuibacteriota bacterium
GGCTGATGCCGGCCAGCGGCCCCACGCCCGGCAGCACGCCCACCAGGGTGCCCACGAAGCAGCCGAGGAACCCGTACCAGAGGACGCCCGGCGAGAGCGCCACCGAGAAGCCGAGATAGAGGTTCTGGAACGTCTCGAGCACGGCTCAGAGCCCGAACGGCCCGCGCGGCAGCGGGACCCTCAGCGTGGTGTCGAAGAGGAAGAAGGACCCGCCGGCGATCGCGACCGTGAGCACGAGCGTCTGGACGAGCCCCCGGCGTTCGAGCACGCCGAAGAGGAAGAGCAGGGAGGCGCCGATCGTCAAGCGGTAGCCCAGGTGCTCGAGCGCCAGCGCGACGAAGGCGCAGACGCCGAAGATGGCCACGGCGTGACGCCACTCGCCCCAGCGCAGGTCGCGCAGGGGCAGGCTCCGACCGCTGAACGCGAGCAGCGCGATGCCGAAGACGACGAGGACGAGCGACAGCACCACCGGCATGTATGCCGGGCCGGGGCGCCACATCGTGCCGAGCGGGAACTGCAAGCTTTCGCGGAGACCCACGAGGCCGATCAGGGCGAGGATGCCTCCGGCGACGCGATCCGTGCTCAGCACGGCAGAGCGTCCGCTACTGCGCGCTCTCCACCTTGCCGATCGCCGTCACCACGTCGGCCAGCTTCTCGGCGTCCTTGTGCCAGAAGGCGTTGAACTCGTCGGCGTCCATGTACGCGAGGGGCGTCTCGAGCTTGGCGTGCGAGTTGACGACCTCGGGCTCCTTCACCGCCTGCCGCATGGCGTCGCGCAGGATCTTGATGACGTGGGGCGGCGTGGCCTTCGGCGCCACCAGCCCGGCCCAGGCGAGATACTCCACGTCGTAGCCCAGCGACTTCAGCGACGGCAGGTCGGGGTACGCCTTGATCGGCTCGCTGCCGGTGTGCGCGAGCAGCCGCAGCTTGCCGGCCTTCATGTGCGGGGACACCAGGACCGTCGTGCTGGCGGTGATCTGCGCGTGCCCCCCGAGCAGCGCGTTCATCATCGGGCCGCCGCCCGTGGTCGGCAGGTGGCGCATCTTCACGCCCGCCGCCTTGAGGAACATCTCGAACGGCACGTGCGAGGCGCCGTAGAGCCCCGACGAGGTGAATATGATCTCGCCCGGCCGCTTCTTCGCGTCCTCCACGAGGTCCTTGAGCGTCTTCCACGGCGCGTCGGAGCGGACGGTGATGATCGAGGGCTCTGCGTTGACGCGCGCGATGCCGGTGAGCTGATCCCGCGTGTACGTCGTCTGCCGGCCGAAGAGCCTGTCCACCTCGGGCAGCACGGAGACGCTCACCAGGGCCATCAGCAGCGTGTAGCCGTCTGGCTTGCTGTTGGCCACGGCCTGGTTGCCGACGCCGCCGGCCGCGCCCGGCTTGTTGTTCACCACGCCGGGCTGCTTGAGGAGGCGCTCGAGCGCCGCCGCCACCGGGCGCGCGGTAAGGTCCGCGAGGCCGCCGGGCGGGAAGGCGACCACGATGGTGACCGAGCGGGTCGGATAGGGCTCCTGCGCGCCCGCGACGTTGACCGAAGCAAGCACGAGCACGATCACCGCGGCAGCCATGGCTCGGATCATCCCGGACCTCCTTGTCTCGAGAGGGAGCGACGAGGGGGAGCATAGCGCCCACGGTCGAAGGCTGTCAACGAGAAGCGCCCGGGTCAACTCCTCGATGAAGAGCCGATTGCCCTCGGCCTTCTGCGCGACGAGGGTCCGCACCAGCCGGCACCTCCGCCGCCTGGAGGACCCCAGCGACCATGGCTTCGGTCTGAGTGGCCGGCAGGGGGTGGTTTGAGGGCAATCGCCTGCTTGATTCAAGGGGCCGCGTCGCTTAGCATGGCGGCCATGTGGCAGGGGGGCGTTCCGCTCAACCACCTGGTCGGTCGCGAGTTCCGGGTCGGCGCGGTCCGGCTTCGCGGCACCCGGCTCTGCGAGCCCTGCACGTACCTCGACGGCCTCACACAGGCCGCCGCCATGGCGGGCCTGATTCACCGCGGGGGCCTGCGGGCGCTCATTCTCAACGACGGCCTCATCCGTGTCGGCGACACCATCACGCTGTCCTAACCACCAGGAGGGGATCATGGAGATGGAACGGCGCGACTTCCTCAAGATTGGCGCGGGAGCCCTCACCTTCAGCCTGGCCGCGGAGGCGGCCTGGGCGCAGACCAACAAGATCGAGGTCCAGTGGCTCGGGCAGGCGACGACGAAGATCACGACGCTCACGGGCAAGGTGATCGTCATCGACCCGTTCATGGTCAACAACCCCAAGACGCCGGTGGGATACAAGAACCTCGACGCCATCGGCAAGGTAGACGTGATTCTCGTGACGCACGGCCACGGCGATCACACGGGCGACGTATCGGAGCTGGCCAAGCGCACGGGGGCGACGGTGCTGGGGCCCGCCGGTCTCATGGCGACCATCGTGGACCTGGGCTGGGTGCCGCCCGAGAAGGCCGTCCGCTTCGGCAAGGGCGGCAAGGTCCAGCCGGCGGGACCGCAGATCACCATCACCCAGACTCGCGCCGAGCATTCCTCGGAAGTGACGGTGACCGACCCCGCGACGAAGAAGAGCACGACCTACCCCGGCGGCGAGCCCGCGGGCTTCATCGTCGAGATGGAGAACGGCTTCAAGCTCTACCACATGGGCGACACGGGGCTCTTCGGGGACATGCGGCTCATCGGCGAGTACTACAAGCC
>JACORX010000210.1 GCA_016179165.1 Candidatus Rokuibacteriota bacterium
GAGCTTGTCCGGATGCGCCAGCTTGGCGCCCATGGCCAGGCCCAGGCCGTAACCGAGCTGGGTCGTCTTGCCCCAGCCGATGTAGGAGAGCGGCTCCGTGCACTCCCAGAACGGCGAGATCTGGTCCCGCGGGCTGCCCGCGTCGTGGGTGACGATGGTCCGCGCCACGTCCACCGTGTGCAGGAGATCCCAGATCACGCGGTAGGGCGACAGCGGCTTGGCGCTCGACGTGAGCTTGGGCGTCCACTGCGCCATCCACTCGGTCTTGATCCGCTTGATCTCGGCGGCCACTGCCGGCCCCCGGCCGCGCGGCTTGCCCTTGAGTCGATCCTTGACCTCGAGGAGTAGGGCGTCGAGAGTCAGGCCGGCGTCACCGACCAGCGCATGCTCGGCCACTACGTCCTTGTTGATGTCGGCTGAGTCCAGCGTCGCGTGGATGATGGCCTTGCCCTTGGGCATGGCGACGCCGTAGTTCGTCGTCGAGAAGCTGCAGCCGATGCCGAAGATCACATCCGAGTTTTTCAGGAACTCGTGGAGCTGCTTGGACACCGACCGACCGCCCGAGCCGAGCGACAGCGGATGGTTCTCCGGGAAGGCGCTCTTGCCCTGGAGACTCGTGGTCACCGGCGCCTCGAGCAGCTCGGCCAGCTGGCGGAGCTGGCTCCAGGCCTGGGCGTAGTGCACGCCCTGGCCCGCGTAGATGACCGGCCGCTCGGCCGCCACTAACGCCGCCGCCACCGTGGCCACGGCCTGCGGGTCGGGGCCGAAGCGCATGCGCGGCGCGGCGACGTAGTTGAGAGGCTCGGGCACCTCTTCCTGGAAGACGTCGATCGGGATCTCGATCATGACCGGGCGCGGGCGCCCGTTCTTGACCTGGGTGAAGGCGCGCCGGAGCGCGTCCGGCACGGCGTCGGCCATCGTCACCTGCTCGATCCACTTGGTGACGTGCCGGTAGTTGATGAAGGAGTTGAAGTTCGGCGGAATGTTGGTGATGCGCCGCGGGTAGCCACCCGGCAGCACGACGATGGGCACCGAGTCGCCGTAGGCCTGCGCCACGCCGCCGAAGGCGTTCTCCGAGCCCGGTCCGTGCTGCATGGTGAAGACGCCGATGCGCTGCCCCGAGGTCACACGGCTCACGGCATCGGCCATGTGCAGGCCCGTGCGCTCCTGTCGCACGATGATGGTGCGGATGTCGGCCTGGGCGGCGGCCTCGATGATGGGGTTGACGGGGTAGCCGATGAGGAACTTGACGCCTTCGCGCTTCAGGATCTCCGCAACAGCCGCGACCGCCTTCATGAGCGCTCTCCTTTAAATAGGGGGTCCAGGTGACGACGCCGGACATGCTACCATGGCGCCGCCTCACCATGGTGGCCTGACGGAGGGATCCCATGACTGACAGCGAGATCATCTGGCGTCCCACCCCGGAGCGCATCGAGCGCGCGCGCCTGACGAAGTTCATGCGGGCGCACGGGCTCGCCTCGCTGGACGCGCTCCAGCGGCGGAGCGTGGACGACCCGGAGTGGTACTGGGACGCCGTCTCGAAGCACCTGGGCTTCCGCTGGATGAAGCCCTACTCGCGCGTGCTCGACACCTCGCGCGGGATCGCCTGGCCGCGCTGGTTCGAGGGCGGCCTCATGAATCTCTCCGACAACTGCGTCGATCGCCACGTGGACGCCGGCCGCGGCGAGCAGCCCGCCATCATCTGGGAGGCGGAAGACGGCGAGGTCCGCACATGGACCTACCGGGAGCTGTCGCGCGACGTGAACCGCCTCGCCAATGTCCTCACGCGGCTCGGCGTCGGGGCGGGGGATTCCGTGGGGCTGTTCCTTCCGATGTCCGCCGAGGCGGCCATCGCGATCATGGCCATCTGCCGCATCGGCGCCATCTACTCGCCCTCGTTCTCCGGCTACGGTGCCCAGGCGGTCGCGGCGCGCCTCCAGGACTGCGACGCCAAGGTGCTGATCACCGCCGACGGCTTCCCGCGCCGCGGCCAGACGGTCAAGATGAAGGAGGTCGCCGACGAGGCGGCGACGCTGTCGCCATCGGTCAAGCACCTGCTAGTGCTCAAGCGTCTCGGCCGCGACGTGCCGTGGACGCCGGGGCGCGACGTGTGGTGGCACGAGGCGCTCGCGCGCGAGTCGGAGGAGTGCCCGGCGCTGCCGGTGGACGCCGACAGGCCCTGCTGCATTACCTACACGTCGGGGACGACGGGCAAGCCCAAGGGCGTGGTGCTGACCCAGGGCGGGCTCCAGATGAAGATCGGCCACGATGCGGCCTACTTCTTCGACCTCGGTGCGGACGATCGCTTCTTCTGGCTCACCGACATGGGCTGGGTCATGGGCACGATTCTCATCCTGGGAGGGCTGACCAACGGCGCGACCCTCGTGCTGTTCGAGGGCACGCCCGACTATCCGAAGCCCGACTGCCTCTGGGCGGTGGCCGCGCGGCTCCTGGTGAGGGTTTTGGGCCTGTCGCAGACGGGGGTGCGCGCGCTCTTGCCCCACGGCGCCGAGTGGCCGCGCGCGCACGAC
>JACORX010000211.1 GCA_016179165.1 Candidatus Rokuibacteriota bacterium
ATCCGGGGACGGCGCTGTATGCCGAGGCGCGGCGCAACGGCTGGATCGAGGCCGAGGAGCTGGTGGACGACACGGGAGTGCAGCTGAGCGCCATCGGCTACCCGCACCTCTCGCGCACCGAGATCTACAGCTCGGTCGACGAGGTGTACCGGCGCTTCTACTTCCGCCCGCGCAAGATGATCTCGCTCGGCGCCGAGATGCTGCGCGATCGCCACGTCATGCGGCGCCGCCTCTCCGAGGGGCGCGACTTCCTCCGCTTCCTCCGCAAGCACCGCGCCGAAGCCCCCGCCAGCTAGCGTTCTCGCTTCGCGACGCGCCCGGTGCCGCATGTCATGTGGCCGGGACGGCCGGTGCCGGGGGGTGCCCCTCGTCCGCTCAAACCTCCTCGCCTCGCGCGCCACCTCGCTCGGACGCTTCCGCCTGCCCCCCCATCCCCCCGAGGCGGGGGGTGCGCTCGCAGCCCCGCTCCGCGGGGGCGGCTCGCGCGGCGGAGGCGTCCTGCGCTTCGGGGCGCGCTACGGCTCGTCGGATTCGCTCCCGATGGGCACCCCCCGCCACCGGCTTTACTGACCACGCATGCCCGCATGACGTGCCGGGTGGTGCGCCAGGTCGTGCGCCGGACGACAGGCTGGCTGCCTGGGATGTGCGTGTTAGCATATCGACATGAAGGTCCTCGTCATCGACGCGATCGCGAAAGAGGGGATCGCCTATCTCGCGGAGCGCGGGTTCGAGGTCGAGCAGGTCTCGTCCAAGATCCCGCGGGGGGAGCTCTTCGAGAGGATTGCGGGCTATGAAGCCATCATCACCCGCTCGTCCACCACGGTGAACGCCGAGTTCCTCGGCCACGCGCGTCGCCTGCGCTTCCTCGGCCGGGCGGGCGTGGGCGTGGACAATATCGACGTCGACGCCTGCTCCCGCCAGGGCGTGGTGGTCGCCAATGCCCCCTATGGCAACGTGGTGTCGGCCGCCGAGCACACGGTCGGCATGCTCCTGGCCCTCGTGCGGAAGATCCCGTCCGCTCACGAGGCGCTCAAGCGGCTCGAGTGGGACCGCGGCATCTACGGCTCCGAGTTGTTCCGGAAGACCGCCGGCGTGATCGGCCTCGGGAAGGTCGGCTCGCGGGTCGCCGCGCGGCTGCGCGCCTTCGACATGGACGTCCTGGTCTACGACCCGTACATCCCCGAGGGGCGCGCGCGGGACCTGGGCGTCCGGCTGACCGATCTCCAGACGCTGCTGACCCAGGCCGACATCGTCACGGTGCACGTGCCGCTCTCGGACGAGACGGAGAACATGCTGGCGGCCCGCGAGATCGCGCTGATGAAGCCGGGCGTCCGCATCGTCAACTGCGCGCGCGGCGGCATCGTCAGCGAGCCCGACCTTCTGGCCGCGCTCGAGTCGGGGCACGTCGCCGGGGCGGCGGTGGATGTCTGGACGGAGGAGCCGCCGGTCTCGCCGCTCGTCATGCGCCTGGTCCAGCACCCGCGCGTGGTCGTGACGCCGCACCTGGGGGCCAATACGCAGGAGGCGCAGGTCAACGTTGCCGTGGACGTGGCGCGGCAGCTGGTGGCGTTCCGCGACGGCGAGCTGCTCGAGCACGCGGTCAACGTGCCGGTGGGGGACCGCGAGAGCATGGCCGAGCTCCGGCCGTTCGTGGCGCTGGCCGAGATCCTCGGCCGCTTTTGCCTCCAGCTCGAGAAGGACAACGTCGAGCGCGTCGAGGTGGACGTCGCGGGGCTGGTCGCCAGGCGGGACCCGGAGCTGATCGGCCGCGCCGTGCTCAAGGGCCTCCTCGACGGCGTCACCGCTCAGGCGGTCAACCTCGTGAACGCGCGTCTCGTGGCGGTGGAGCGCGGGCTCGAGGTCGTGATCCGGACCGACGAGGCCGCGCCGTCGGGCTACACGAACCTCGTTACCGTCACCACGCAGGCCGGGGTCGGGCGGAAGATCATCGCCGGCACCGTGTTCGACGGCGCGCCGAGGATCGTGCGCCTCCGGGACCTGCACATCGAGTTCATCCCCGAAGGGCACGTCCTCGTGCTCTCGTACGAGGACCGCCCGGGCATGGTCGGGAAGATCGGCTCCATCCTGGGCCGCCACAACGTGAACATTGCCTCCATGCACGTCGGCCGCCGCACGAAGCGCGGGCGCGCCATCGTCGTGCTGCTGCTGGACGAGGACGTTCCGCCGGAGGTCCTGGAGGAAGTCTCCAAGGCGGTCGAGGCCGACTTCGCCCGCGTCATTCGGCTGGAGGCGTGATGGCTGCGGCGGTGAAGCCCGGAGCCGCGTCTCGAGCGAACCGCGCCGCGCGCGGCTTCGAGCGGCGCCCGTGGGGAGGGTTCGAGACCCTCGCGGAGGGCGCGGGCTACAAGGTCAAGCGGCTCGTGGTCAAGCCCGGGCACCGCATCAGCCTCCAGCGCCACCGCTTCCGCGCGGAGCACTGGGTGGTCGTGGCCGGCGCTCCGCGCATCGTCGTCGGGGGGCGGGTGCGGCGGCTCAAGCCCCGCGGTACCGTTGACGTGCCCCGCGGCGCCTGGCACCGGATCGAGAACCCGGGCCGGCGCCCGGCGGTCATCATCGAAGTCCAGCACGGGCCGCGCCTTGACGAGGCGGACATCGTCCGCCGCCAGGACGACTATGGCCGCGCAGGGCGCCGATAAGGGCCCAGCTGCTTCGTTGGCGCCCTCGACCGCTCGCTCAACGTAGAGAGACTACGCCTCGCGAGCGGCCATCGGGCGCCGCCTCGCATCTGGACCCTTCTCGCCGCCCTGCGCCGTCGGCGATAGGGGAACAGCTGCGGCATCTAAACAAGAAGGCCTAGTTGAGGTACTTCGATAGTCCGAGGTAGATGGCGGCGAGGCCGAGGTATTCGTGGAGCACCGCTTCTGCCTGGCGGCGCTTTCGCCACCAGCCGTCTCCGGGGAAGTCATCCTCCTTCGCCAGCGCGACCAGGCCCTCGATGCCCACGGAGGCTTCCCGGGCCCACACGAGCTTCGCGCGCCGCGAGTGCTCGGGTGAGGTGACCAGGATGATCCGTCGCCAGCCACGGGCCCGCGCCGCCTCGGCCACGAGCCTCAGCTCCGCCTCCGTGGTCTTGGCTGGGACCGAGAGGGCGACGATGGCGCCCGGCGGCACGCCATGCTTTTCGAGGACGAGGCGGGATTCGCCTTGGGAGTCGAGGCGGCGCACGCCGAGCGCGATGAGCTCGCGGACCCGGTCGGGCGTGAAGTCGTTGGAGAGGACGACGACGGGTGCCCAGCCCCGGCGGTGGAGTCCGGCGGC
The DNA here is from genome assembly GCA_016179165.1 of Candidatus Rokuibacteriota bacterium. GTDB lineage: Bacteria > Methylomirabilota > Methylomirabilia > Rokubacteriales > CSP1-6 > AR37. The sequence continues at coordinate 3,280 of JACORX010000211.1, forward strand.
CGTGGCCTCGCGGGTCGGAATCCCGCCCGCCATGACGACGATGGCGTCGGCGGGCGCCAGCGCGTCCTCCACGACGAGAGCCCGGCCGATCAGGCGGAGCGCCGGCCGGTGAGCGGCCACAGCCAGAACCACCAGCGCCGCCGCCAGAAGGGCGGCGACGGCGAGCCGGCGGCGCGCGCGCGGCGTCACCGCTCCAGCTCGACGAGGTACTCCTTGATCCTGCGGGCGTCCGGCGCGTCCGGCTTGAGGGCGAGGTACTTCCGGAACGCTTCCGTGGACTTCTCCGTCTGCTTGCTCTGGTAGTAGAGGAAGCCCATCTGCCGGAACGGGTCGGGGTAGGTCGGGTCGAGGGAGGCCGCGCGGTCGTAGGCCTGGAGCGCCTGGGCTACGAGCGCGGGCTTGTCGGCGGGGTTCTTGGCGCGCTGGGCCTGGAGGCGGTAGAGGTCGCCGTAGTAGAGATGTGTCGCCGGGTCCTTGGGCGCCAACGGGAGCACGCGGTCGAGCTGGGCCTTGGCCAACCCGAAGCGGCCGGCGCGGATGTCGAGCGCGGCGTTCTCGCGCACGACGGTGCGGGTGCGCATGGCGAACTCGTCCGTGTTCCGGACGCCGCCGGATGTGTCCGCCGCGAACTTCGTCTTCAGCAGCTCCTGGGTGTTGGCGATGCGCTCGTCGAGCCGCTGGTGGTTGCCGAAGAAGAAGTTCTCGAGCTTGCCGCCGTCGCCGTGGTTGTCCTTGAGGAGCGCGAACACGCGCGGCGCCTCGGCCGGGTCGTAGCCGGCCTTGATCATGCGCTCCATCCCCTCCCGGTCCGCCTCGCGCTCGAGGTCACGCCCGAAGCCGGTGACGGACGCGATGAAGGCGAGCTCCATCTGCTTGTTCTGCGCGTCGCGGTTGAACATGAGCGCGTGGCGGTTCGTGACGTGCGTCAGCTCGTGGCCGAGGATCATGGACAGCTGCGCTTCGTTCTCGATACGGCTCAGGAGTCCCGTGTGGATATAGACGATGCCGTTCGGCATGGCGAAGGCATTGAGCGTCGGGTCGCGGAAGACGGCGATGCGGGGGGTGGGTGCGCCCGCCCGCCGGGCTTCCTCGGGGACGAGCTTGGCCGCCACGGAGGCCAGGTACTCCTCCAGCAGCGGGTCGTCGTAGGTCTTGCCGGTCTTGGCGAGCTTCTCCTCTTCCTTCTCGGCGTCGCTCCAGAGCTGCCGCTCGTCCCGCTCGGGGCGGAACGGCATGCCCTGATAGCCCATGGGCGGGACGCTGCTCGAAGCGCACCCGGACAGAAGGGCCGTGACGAGGGTCCAGGCCAAAACCTTTGTAGACCAGCCCCGCCGGTTGTATGATGACCGCCAGGAGGTACCAGTCATGCGCCGCATCTTTGCTCTGTTGCTCTGCCTCTTGGCTGCGACGGCCTGCGCGTCCACTCCAACGCGCGTCCAGCGCAGCGAGTTCGAAGACATTACCGTTCCCAAGGGTCTCACCCTGGACCTCAACAAGTCCACTATCATCGAGTCTCCGGCGGTCAAGGCCGCCCGCTTGTTCTACAAGGGGCGCGTGGAGATCGAGAGCCTGGCGGTGGCCTTCCGGACCTCGCTCGAGGCCAACGGTTGGCGGAACATCTCGGCCACGACGGCCTCCGACAAGGGTATCACCCAGACCTATGAGAAGACCGGCAGCTCGCTGCAGGTGCTCATCTACGAGGGCTGGTGGTACACTTGGGTCGAGATGTCCGCCACCCGGGCCGTCTCTCCGAACGGCCAGCCGAAGTAGCCCGGCCGGGGCCCACCGGCGCCTGAACCGGCTGCTCCACTCCGATCGTCTGCTCCTCCGGATCCAGCTCGGAGCCCGCGTCGGGAATGCGGTATATTCTCCTCGGTGCCCCCGTTTCCGCGGGGCATGTTTTCGCACGGAACGGGCAACCGAAAGGAGCGTATGGCTGAACCTGAGTGGGAGCTGCTCACGGTGCGCGGGCTCGGCATGACGGACGAGCGCGCGGCTGAATTCGTCGGAACGTTCGTCATCCACCGGGCCGGCAGCGCCGAGCCCGTCGAGCAGGTGCAGGTCCGCATCAAGCGGAGCGTGCTCGAAGAGATATCGGGTACCCTAAAGCGCCTGCTCGCCCGGTCCACGCGGTACACCCGCTAACCTTCAACGAGGAGTCCCAATGGCCACGATCACTGTCTTGACTCCGGTGGGCGAGCGACGCCAGGCGACCCTGGCCGTGCCGCCGCTGCCGGGCGACCTCCGCGGCCTCACCGTGGGGTTCGTGGACAACACGAAGCATAATTTTGATCTTTTGGTCCAGGAGATGGGCGCGCTCCTCAAGGAACGATTCGGCGTCAAGGCGGTGGTGCACCGGAAGAAGGCCAACGCCTCGACCGCCGCCGCCGACGAGATCATCGAGGGGCTCGCGAAGGACTGCGACCTCGTCTTCGCCGGCTCGGGAGACTGAGGCTCCTGCACGTCGTGGAGTCTCCACGACGCCGTCGAGATCATCCGGGC
>JACORX010000214.1 GCA_016179165.1 Candidatus Rokuibacteriota bacterium
AGGTCGCGGCCGGCCATGTTGGCGCCGCCCACGCGTCCATGCTCCTGGGCGGTCGGCTCGATCGCGTGGACCTCGAGGCTCCCCGTGAGCAGGTTCGGTCCGCGCGCCACATCTCCAGCCGCGTAGACGCTCTTGACGCTCGATCGCAGGTGGTCATCCACGAGGATGCCGCCGCCGGGCTCGGCCGAAACCTCGATGCCGGAGCCCTCGAGCCACTCGAGGTTGGTCCTGATGCCGGTCGCCATGATGACGACGTCGGCAAAGATCGGCTCGCCCTTCTTGAAGGAGAGCTTCCGCTTGCCCTTCCATTCCTCGACCTTCGTCATCGTGGCGCCGACCCGCAGCGTCACGCCGTGGCGCTCGAGCCAGCCGGCGACGATCCGGGCGCAGGCCTCGTCCACCATGCGCGGCAGGATCCGGGGCGCGACCTCGACGATGGTGAGCGAGGCGCCGCGTGCCAGGATGGAGTTCAGGATTGTGAACGAGATGAAGCCGGCGCCGACCATGACGACCTTCGTGCCTGGCTGGACGCCCGCGATGACGGCCCGCGCCTCTTCGAGCGTCCAGAAGGAGTGGACACCGGGCCCCTCGGCGCCCGGGATGGGCGGCCGCGCCGCCCGCGAGCCGGTCGCGATCAGGCAGTCGTCGTACTCGACCGCCGACCCGTCGTCGAGCGTCAGCTTCCGGGCCGCGGTATCCAGCGACTTGGCGCGGCGGCCGAGCATGGGCTTGACCTTCCACGCGGCGAGCGAGGCGGGCGTGGCGGTGTAGACGTGGGATTCGGAGATGGTGGCACCGAGGTAGTACGGCAGGACCATACGGGAATAGGGGCGTTCGGCCGACACGAGGGTAATCTCGGACACACCTCCATCTTCTTCACGAATAGTCCGGATCGCGTTGAGGCCCGCTGTGCCGCCGCCGACGATCAGATGGCGGGCGGTCATCGCACGGCCTCGAGGGCCAGCACGCGCGTGGTTCGCTCGGCGGCGAAGTCGCCGATCCAGTCCGCCGTTTCACCCTCGACGAAGGCGATCGCCTCCGTCGGGCACGCCTCGGCGCAGGCCGGGTGCCCCTCGCAGAGGTTGCACTTGTAGGCCTTGGTGGTGTCCTGGTCGTAGAACACCGTCCCGTAGGGACACGCAATCGTGCACAGCTTGCAGCCGACACACTTGTCGTCCACGACGTCCTTGGCGCCCGCGGCGTTGATCCTGATCGCCCCCACCGGGCAGGCCGTCATGCACCAGCCCTCCGCGCACTGCGTGCACGTGTAGGGGGCGTACGACGTGTAGCCCTCGAAGGGCGAGACGCGGATCACGGACTTGGACGGCTGGTAGGTGCCCGTCTGCATGTAGGAGCACGCCAACTCGCACCGGAGGCAGCCGGTGCACCTGTCGGGGTGGAGCGCGAGGACTCTCATGCCGCGGGATTATAGCAGAGCGGCGCCCGCGCGGTTGCCCCGAGGCTACTACTCCCCGTCCTCGCCGATGGCGAACTCGACGCCGCCCTCGCCGGTGGTGGACCTCTTGGCCGCACCCACCGGCAGCCGCTTCCCCTGGATGCCCTCCTTCTTGACCAGGCGCTCCTTCGTCACGGCGAGCCGCTTGTCCTCGAGCTCCTTGACCTTGGCCTCCGGCACGGGCTCGCGGTCCCGCAGGAGTCCCAACTGGGCATCGGGCGTGCTCGGGAGCGCCTCGCTCCGCAGCCGGACGGCAAAGTAGCCGCGAATGGCCATCACCTCCTCGGCGATGCCCCGCTCCTTCGCGAACTGCTGGATCTGGACCGCCACCGCTTCGGCCTTGATCGCATCGAGATCGCCCGGCACCACCACCGGGTGGAGCGTCAGCGCGATATACGGTGTCCGGCGCATGAAATCGGCCACTCGCAGGAGGTGCCGCTCCATCGCCGGAGCGAGCACGGCGCTGCCCGCCGGGAAGGTGACGGGGTCGACCTTCGGCTCCTCGATCTTGTCTTGGCTCGAAAAGAGCCCCCCGATCAACCGGAACGGTGAGGCCAGCACGTTGCCGAGGACGTTCCTGACGGCGGTCCAGATGGTCTCGGACAGGTCGAACTCGGGATCCTTGAGCGAGCCGGAAACCGGGACCGTGACAACGATGTCGCCGTTGCCGTCCTTGATGAGCGCAACGATGAGGCCGAGCGGCAGCCCGAGCCGCGCCTTGACGTTGTCGTCGGGCCGGCCGGACCTGGCCACGCGGAGCTTCTCCACGAGAACCTCGTTCATGGCGGTGATCTGGTCGTTCTCGATCTTGAGGTTGAACTTGTACTTGAGGTTCCCCTGCTGGATCAGCCATCCGATGGTCTGGTCGGCGTACGGGTTGACAGCCGGGAGCTTGAGGTCGCGGATCTCTCCGGCCAGGTCCAGATTGAGCGGAGCCCCGATGGCGCCCAGATCGCCCCGGATGTCCAGCTTCCCATCAGCGCCGATCAGACTCGTGAAAACGAGCTTCGCGCCCTGGTCGGACTTGTTCCCCAACCCCGTCACCTGGAGACCCATGGTCGAGAGGTCCTCGGAGAAGGCAGGCTCTGTCGACCGGTCGAGGAAGCGCACGCCGCCCTCTTCGAGACGAATCTCGCCGAATTGGAGATCCATAGTTTCGAGCAGCCCTTTGGGCTTGGGAGCCGGCGCTGGGCCAAGCGTCGGTGCTGGGCCAAGCGTCGGTGCTGGCTCAGAGGCGGGCGGCGCAGGCGCCGTCTGGGCGGGAGCGGTTCCCCCAGCGGTCGCCGCCGGGCCGGCGAAGAGCGTCACGATGTCGAGGGTGCCGTCCTTGCCGCGCTCGATCTCGACCTGCAGCCGCCTGAAGCCCACTTTGCCAACCCGCCCGCGATTCGGCCAGTCGAAGTCGATGCCGACCAGGTCCATCCGCTCGATCGTGAGAAAGGGGCCCTCGGCGCCCGGGAATCGCACCTCGAACTTGTCCGCCCAGCTGGTGCCGGTCGACGTGAGGATCATCTTCCCGCCATTGAGCGCGACGCGGTTCTTGCTGTCGCCGTTGAAGCGGCCCGAAAAGCGGGCCGGTACCGGCATGTAGGACTGATAGGGCTCGATCGGCGCATCACGCACGGCCATGGTCCAGGTCATGTCCAACGGTTGCGGCATCAGCGAGCCCTTGACCTCCACCCGCCCGCTGCCGGGTAAGCCGGCACCCATCGCAATCGTGGCGGGGCCGACCACGGGCCAGGCCACACTCTCGAGCGAGAGCGTGAGGTCGCTGAGCGCCAATGTCGTGGGCGGCGACACCATCTCGTCGACGAAGGTGAGCGTCCCCTTGCTGAGCGCCAGCTTCTCGAGCAGGAATTTGAAGACCGGCCCGGCTTTGTCATCCTGAGCCTGCGGGGCTGGCGGAGCCTGCGGGGGCGCGGCGGCCTCGAGCAGATCGATGACGCCGCTCGTGTCCCGCAGCACCTGCCCCTTCAGTCCCACGATCTCCACGTCGGAGACGACGATAACGCGGGACAGGAGATCGGCCTCCCTGAGGCGCAGTCCCAGGTGCGGCACCGCCATGAACGGCGACTTGCCCCCGGGGCGGATCAGCTGCAGGTCATCGAGGCTCACGTCCCCCGACACCACCGCTCGTGTGACGCCTTCCGTCCCGCGCTCGATGCCGATTTTGATATTGAAGCCGAGGCGGCCGCCGTAGGGGCCGGCCGGAACGGTCGGCGGCACGTAGGGCAGGACCTGGGTCAGGTCGAAGTTCTTGATGCCGAGCCCCAGCGACACCGCGCCCGGAGCCAGGCGGATCTCGTTCGAGCTCAGCTCGAATGGCGAGTCGCCGATCTTGGATCGTATGGCCAGACGGCCCGCCGGCTGCCCCGCGCGCGTCGTGAGATCGCCCGCCTCGATGGTCAGCCCCTGAAGGCGCCACATCGCGGGCGGTGAGACGGCCTCGTCGCGAATGACGATGCTCCCCAGGACGAGGCCGAGCCGCTCCATGGTGAACTTCCACCGCGACGGCTTGGCCAGGGGATCGGCAGGCGGGATCAGGCCGAGCAGATCGGAGAAGTTGAATTCGCGCGGACCCGTGCGGGCGAGCTGCACCGTGGGCGAGACCAGTGTGACGTCTGTGAGGCGGATGTGCGCCGTGAGGAGCGACGGCCAGGACCATCGCGCCTCGAGGCGTTCGAACTCGACGAAGGCCTTCTGCGGGTCCCGCTCGGCCAGCCGGAAGTTCTTGACGACGAGCCGGCCGGTGAAGAGGTTGAGGTCGATGTCCCCGATGCTCGCGGTGCGACCGGTGACCTTGGGGATCTGCGTCACAGCCTGACGGCGGATCAGCTCGGGCAGCGCCCAGAGGACGGCGCCGCCCAGCACCAGCAGGACCGCGGCGACGACCAGCCAGATCGTGCGGCGCCGGCTCATGAGCCGCCGCTAGACCGGCGCCTGGCCGGACGACGGCTTGAGGAAGGTGAAGACGCTGGTGAAATCCTTGCGGCCGAGGCCGTGAGAGGATGCCAGGCGGTACACCTGCTGGGCCGCGGGAGCCACGAAGAGCGGGATGCGGAGGGCGCGGGCGGCGTCCACCGCGAGCCCGACGTCCTTGCACATGAGGTCGGTCATGAAGCCGGGCGCGTAGCCGTTGGTCGAAGCGGCGCGCGCCACGATGCCCGGCACCGGGTGCATCTGCTCCATCAGCCACGTGTTGCCCGACGACTTCGAGATGACCTCGGTCACGACCTTCAAGTCCACGCCGAAGCCCTCGGCAATGCGAAAGGCCTCGCTCACCGCCACGGCGGCCACGCCGGCGATGAGGTTGTTGCAGAGCTTGGCAACTTCGCCGCTGCCGACGGGGCCGACGTGGATCACGTTGGCGCCCATGGCCATGAGCGCCGGCAGCGCCGCCTTAAAATCCTCCGCCGAGCCGCCCACCATGATGGCCAGCGTGCCGTCGGCGGCGCGCGGCGTGCCGCCGGAGACGGGCGCGTCGATGAAGCGGATCCCGCGC
>JACORX010000206.1 GCA_016179165.1 Candidatus Rokuibacteriota bacterium
GCGTCCAGATGCGAGGCGGCGCCCGAAGGCTGCGGGCGAGGCGTACTCCTGTACGTTGAGCCCGCAGCCGAGGGCGCCAACGAAGCAGCTGCGCCATGGGGCCAGCCCCCAGGCGGTCGAGAAGGGTCCAGATGCGAGGCGGCGCCCGAAGGCTGCGGGCGAGGCGTACTCCTGTACGTTGAGCCCTCAGCCGAGGGCGCCCCAACAGATTTTGCTAAATGACGCAGCTGGGCCCTTATCGACCGCCTGGGCCGCGGACGATCTCGAGCATGCTGCGGTAGCCCGAGGGGTCGATGCGCGCGTCGATCAGGGTTGGCCCCTGGGCGCCCTGCGCGGCGACGAGCGCGCCGGCGAAGCCCGCCTCGTCCGTCGCGGTCCGGGCCGCCACGCCGAACGAGCGCGCGAGGAGCGCAAGATCGGGCCCCGCGTACCGCATGGACGCGCCCGCATACCCCTTCTGCTCCTGCTTGATTTCGATGAGCGACAGCGCCGCGTCGTTGAACACGACGACGGTGATGGGCAGGCGCAGGCGCACGGCCGTTTCGAGCTCGGCCGCGACCATCATGAAGCCGCCGTCGCCCGTGAAGCACACCACCCGCTGCTCGGGGAAGGCGAGCTGGGCGGCGATGGCCGCGGGCAGCGCGAAGCCCATGGTGGCAAGCCCATTCGAGATCAGGAACTCCCCCGGCTCTACCGCCTGCCAGTACTCGGCGGCCTGGAACATGTGGGCGCCGGCGTCCACGGTCGCGATGCTCCCGGCCGGGGTCAGCTCGCGGGTGATCTGGACCACCCGGTGTGGCGCCAACCCAGGCACGCCGATCTCGAGCGCGCGCCGCCGCTCGCGGCGCAGCCTGTCCACCTCGACGACGTCCCAGTCGGCGTGGTGCTGGTGGAGCCGCGGCGCCAGCTCCTCGAGAATGACGCCGAGGTCGCCCACCACCTCGAGTGCCGGGGTGAAGTAGCTTCCGCCTCCGACAGCGCCTCGCCCAGGCGCGCCGGAGGGGCCCCGCAGCAGGCTCAGCACGGGCGCGCTGTAGCTCCAGCGGCGCGGGATCAGCTCCACCGTGTCGAGGCCGAAGGCGATGATGAGGTCGGCGCGACCAACCACGGGCTCCTCGAGCGCGCCGCCCGTGAACACGCCCATCGCCAGTGGGTGAGGATCGGGTAGCGCGCCCTTGGCCTTGTAGGTGGTCACGACGGGCGCGGGCAGCGCTTCGGCAAAGGCGCGCAGCCACTTCGCGTCGGCGGCGCGGCACTGAAGCCCCGCCAGGACCACGGGCCGCTTGGCCTGCCTGATCATCGTCGCGGCGTGATCGAGATCGGCGGCGGCCGGCTGCGGCAGCGGCGCGGGCGTCGCCATCGTCGCGAACGGCACGGCAGGCTGGCCTGCAACGTCTGCCGGCAGGTCGAGATGCACGGGGCCTCTCGGCTCCTTCATCGCGAGCTGGGCGGCATGGGCGATCCAGCGGCCGGCCGACTCCGCCGTGACGGCAAGGCTTGCCTTCACCACGGGCCCCAAGACTGCCGCGTGATCGAAGGCCTGGTGTGTGGCGAAGCCGAGCGTGGCCCCGGGGTGGCGGTCAGAGAGATAGATCAGCGGGCTCCGGTCCAGGAAGGCGTGGGCAAGGCCGGTTGCGCTGGCGCTGACCCCGGGGCCCAACGTTGACAGCGCCGCGCCCGGCGCGCCACCGAGCTCGCCCGTCACCGCGGCCATGATGCACGCGGCGGACTCCTGGTGGCAGAGCACGAAGGGCAGGCCCTGCGCACGCGCGGCCTCGATCAACTCGAGGTTGGAGCCGCCGCCCGGAACGCCGAAGATGCGCTGGACTCCCGCGCGGCGGAGACCGTCGATCAGGATCTCGGCGACGGTGGGCATCGGCGTCAGGACCACCGAACGGGCAGGATCACTGTCGCCGCCCTGGGACGGTCACTTCACCCGCGTTCTCGAGCCACAGCTCGAGGTCGACGCGGCCGTCCGGGCTCTTCTTCTTGACGCGCCCGCGGGCCACGATGGTCTCGCCGACGAAGTTCGGCCGGCGCATCTGGAAGCCGAGCGACTTGACGAAGCCGTCGTCGCCCATCCAGTCGGTGACCACGCGGCAGAGGCAGCCGCGGATGAAGGCCGTGTTGATGAAGATGTAGTCCACCATCACGGGCGGGCAGTGCCCGTCCTCGAGAAAACGCGGGTTCATGTCGTCGAGCATCTGGCAGTGGCGGCGGATCGGCTCGTGCTCGACCGGATAGCGCCCCCATCGCTGCGGGGTCTCGTACCCCTCCCACTGCCGCTTCACCGCCTTGACGTCGTAGGCCACGGGGGACGCTAGCCGGCGAGACGGGCGAGGACGGGGCGCATCCGGTCGAGGGCCTTGCGGATGTTGGCCTCCGAGTTGGCGTACGAGAGGCGCAGGTAGCCCTCGCCGTACCGGCCGAAGGCCGTGCCGCCGAGCACGGCCACGCCGCCTTCCTGGAGGATGGCCTCGGCGACCTCACTGGACGGCCGCTTGAGCGCCTTGATGTTGGGGAAGACGTAGAAGGCGCCCTTGGGCGTCCGGCAGCTTACCCCCGGCAGCGCGTTGAGCCCCGCCACGATGATGTCCCGGCGGCGCTTGAACTCCGCCACCATCTGGCGCACCGGCATGTGGTCGCCCTGGAGCGCGGCGATGCCCGCCCACTGCGTGAACGAGGCGGTGCAGGAGTTCGAGTTGACCATCAGCCGCGCTACGTGCTCCGCGAGCGGCACCGGCATGACGCCGTAGCCCATGCGCCAGCCCGTCATTGCATAGCTCTTGGAGAAACCGTCCAGGATGATGGTGAGATCGCGCATCCCGGGGAAGCGCGTGATCGACGCGAACTCGCCCTCGTAGAGGAAGGCCTTGTAGACCTCGTCGGCGAGGACGGGGATGCGGTACCGGGCCGCGATCTCGGCGATGCGCC
>JACORX010000215.1 GCA_016179165.1 Candidatus Rokuibacteriota bacterium
CGGCAGGACAGCCCGTACGTCAAGGTCAACTGCGCGGCGCTGCCCAGGGAACTGCTCGAGAGCGAGCTGTTCGGCCACGAGCGCGGGGCCTTCACCGGGGCCCACCAACTCAAGATGGGCAAGTTTGAGTCGGCGAACCGCGGCACCATCTTCCTCGACGAGATCGGCGAACTCCACCCGGCCTTGCAGGGCAAGCTCCTCCACGTGCTGCAGGACGGGCAATTCTCCCGGGTCGGCGGCCGTTCCATGATCCAGGTGGACGTGCGCGTGCTCGCAGCGACCAACCAGAACCTCGAGCAAGCCGTCGCCGCAGGGCGGTTCCGCGAGGATCTCTACTACCGCCTGAATGTCGTCCAGGTTGTCGTACCCCCGTTGAGGGACCGTCGGGAGGAGATCCCCGCACTGGCAGAGTACTTCCTGCGGCGCTATACCCGACTCTTCCAGCAGGAGGAGTTGACACTGCCACCCGAGACCATGGAGCGGCTGATGCGATACCGACACCCGGGCAATATCCGGGAGCTGGAGAATTTGGTAAAGCGGATGATCGTCCTGGGGGATCCTTTGCTCACCAAGAGCCAGATGCGTGGCGCCCTGGAAAGCGACGGCGCCACGGGACCGGTCCCCGCGGTCAAGCCCGGTACCGTCTCGCTCAAGATCGTCGCCAGGAAGGCGGCGCAGGCCGCTGAGCGAGAAGCCATCCTCGGTGCCCTCGATCAGACTCGGTGGAACCGCCTTCGGGCCGCCAAGCTCCTCAAGATCAGCTATCGCGCCCTGCTCTACAAGATCAAGGACGCCGGCCTAGAGCCCGAGCGGCGAGTCGGGAGCGAGCCATGAGGGACGATCTCAAGCGCCTCGTCGAGGACGACGAGCCCCAAAAGGGCGTGGGGGTCGAGCGCCTGCGTGCAGCCTGGGGCCGCCGGAAGTGGCTTGCCGTGCTTGCCTTTGTGGTGCCGTTCGTCCCTGCGATCACCCTCACCTTCTCCGTGCCTGCTTTCTACCGCTCCACGGCCCTGGTCCTGGTCGACCGCCAGCAGGTGCCGGAGGCCTTCGTCCGGCCGACGGTCACGAGCGAGCTCGAGACCAGGCTGCAGACCATCAGCCAGGAGATTCTCGGCCGCTCGAGGCTCGAGGCCCTGATCACCCGCTTGGGCCTCTATCCCGGCCTGCTCCAAGAAGGACGGAATGAAGAAGTCGTCGAGCAGATGCGCAAGGACATCAAGCTCGAGCTGAAAACAACCGACATCACGGGCCAGGGACGTTCCGCCACGACCGCCTTCGCGCTCTCCTATCGTGGGCTCGACCCGCAGACGGTCGCGCTGGTCACCAATACCCTCGCGTCCTTCTATATCGAGGAGAACCTTAAGAACCGCGAGCGCCAGTCCACCGGCACGGCGGAATTCCTCAAGGTGCAGCTCGCCGAGACGCAGAAGCGCCTGGACGAGCTCGAGGCGCGCGTCAGCGAGTTCCGCAGGCGCCACCTCGGCGAGCTGCCCCAGCAGATGCAGGCGAACATGGCCACGCTGGAGAGTCTCAACACCCAGCTCCGTCTCACCAGCGGCAACCAGATCCGCGCGGCCGAGCGGCGCGACACGCTCACCGCCCTCCTCGCCGAAGCCACATCGACCCCGCAGGCGTTCGGAGGCCCAGCCGGAGCCCCGGCCGCCGCCGAGCCGCATGCCGGGCGACTTGCCCGGCTCCACCAGGAGCTGGCGAGCGCTCGCTCGCGCTACACTGAGGAGCATCCCACGGTGACACGGCTCAAGGCGGAGATCGCCGCCACCGAGTGGGAGCCCGCCGAGCCCACGGGCCATAGCGGGAGCGCCGGGGCCTTGCCGAACCCCAATGTCTTCCGTCTCAGGGAGACGCTCAGTGCCGCCGACTCCGAAACCAAGCTCCTGAAGGCGGAGGAGCGGCACCTCCGCGCGGCGATCGCCGCATACCAGGCCAGGATCGAGAACACGCCGAAGCGCGAGCAGGAGTTCCAGGGACTCTCCCGGAACTACGAATCGACGAAGCAGCTTTACGAGTCGCTCGTCAAGCGGCACGAGGAGGCGCAGCTCGCCGAGAGCATGGAGCAGCGGCAGAAGGGCGAGCAGTTCCGGGTCCTGGACCCGGCCGTCGCGTCTCAGAGCCCCGCAGCGCCGAACCGCCTTAGACTCTCCATCGTGGGCCTCGTCCTCTCGCTCGGGCTCGCGGGCGGGGCGCTCATGGTCGCCGAGATGCTCGACACCTCCTTCCACTCGGTGAATGAGCTGCGCGCGTTCAGCATCGTGCCGGTCCTCGTGAGCATTCCCAGGATCGTGACCGAGGCCGATCGGCTGCGCCGGCAGCAGCGCTTCAGGCTGGCGGCGGCGGGAGCGATGCTGGGGCTGATCGCGCTTGCCGGCGCCTCTTACTTCATCGGCCACGGCAATGAGCAGCTCGTCCGACTGCTGGCCAGGGATGGGAGCTGACGTGCCCATGTCGCTCAACCTCGCCTTCTTCGGCCTGAAGCAAAGGCCCTTCAACCCGACGCCCGATCCCGCATTCCTCTATGCCTCCCCAGGGCATCGAGACGGCCTCGCCCACCTCCTGTACGGAGTCCAGGAGCGCAAGGGCTTCATCGTCTTGACCGGCGAGGTGGGGACGGGGAAGACAACGCTCCTGCGCACTCTGCTCGGCCGTCTGGACGGCAATACCGCCTCCGCCTTCGTCTTCGACACGACCCTGCCGTTCGAAGGGCTTCTGGAGTACATCCTCGAAGACTTCGGCGTCGCCAAGCCGGGGGAGTCCCACGTCCAGCGGCTCATCGCCCTGAACAACTTCCTGATCGAGCACCGGCGCGCCGGCCAGAACACCGTGCTCGTCCTCGACGAGGCGCAAAATCTCGACCTTGATACGCTCGAGCAAATCCGGCTCCTCTCGAACTTCGAGACCCCGACGGAGAAACTGCTGCAGATCCTGCTGGTCGGCCCGCCGGTGCTGCTTGACAAGCTGGACCACCCCGAGCTGCGCCAGCTCAAGCAGCGCATCGGCCTCCGCTGCAGCCTTCTCCCCCTGACCGCCGCACAGACTCGCGACTACATCCACACCCGCCTCCGGGTCGCCGGCGCGCGCGATCTCGGGCTCTTCTCCGATGCGGCAATCAGGCGGGTCTTCGAGTACTCGGGCGGGATCCCGCGCCTCATCAATACGCTCTGCGACCACTGCCTGCAGATCGGCTATGCAGACCAGATCCAGCGGATCGATCGCAAGATTGTCGAGGAAGCCATCGAGTATTTCGAGAAGGGCGAGCCGCGACCGCAGAAGCCGCCGCGCCGGCCCCATGCCCGGGGCCGGGCGCTGGTCCGCTGGGCCGTCGTCGCGGCGGGCGCGGTGCTGGTAGGCGGTGCCGCGACGCTGGAGATCGCGCACCCCGGCGCCCTGCGGCAGGTCTTTGATCTTTCCACCGCTACTCTTTCCGAGCTCGCGCGCGCTGCGAGCAGCTTTCTCAGGCCATGAGCAGGTTCTTGAAGGCGCTCGATCAGGCGGAGCGGGACCGCGCCCTTCCGCGAGGGGGAGCGTTCCGGTCGGCCGGTCCGGCGACCTTCCGAGCCCCCGAGGTCGAGCCCGCCAAGCCTGCGACGCTCAAGCGGCCGGCGGCGGATTCAGCCGGTGGCGTGGACGATCATCTGGTCAGCCTGATCGCCCCGGCGACCTTCGAGGCGGAGCAGTACCGGGCGCTCCGTCACACTGTGGAGCAGCTCCACGAGACGGGCGACCTCCGCATCGTGGCGGTGTCGAGCCCGGGCATGGGTGACGGGAAAAGCATCACGGCGATCAATCTGGCCGGCGCGCTGGCGCAGGCGTCGGACGCGCGCGTGCTTCTCGTGGACGCCGACCTCCGCCGCCCTTCGGTGGCCGGCCTCCTCGCGCTCGGCGGACCGGATGGCCGCGGCCTTGTCAACCTGATCCTCGATCCTGCTCTCACCTTGGAGCGGGTCGCCCGGCCGCGCCCACCATTCAACCTTTCCGTGATCCCAGCCGGGCAGGTGGCGCCAAGCCCCTACGAGGTGCTCACATCGCCGCGGCTCGGCGAGCTCCTCGATGAAGCGCGCCGCCGCTACGACTACATCGTGGTGGATGCCCCCCCGCTCTGCCCCGTCCACGACTGCCGTGTCATCGCCCACTGGGTGGACGGCTTCCTCCTCGTGGTGGCGGCGCACCACACGCCCCGCCGGCTGGTCGAGGAGGCACTGAACGTCGTGGAGCTCAACAAAGTGCTCGGCTTCATCTTCAACGGCGACGACCACCCGCCTTCCGCGTACTCCGGGTACTACGGCTATTTCGGTCGAAGTGCCGCCGCGCGCCGGGCCGCGCCGTGACGCGCGTCGGGCAGGTGCTCCAGCGCCGGCGCGGAGGTGAGCGGTGAGCCTCATCCTGCTCCTTGAGGGCGTGGCGCTCTTCGCGGCGGTGGCTGCCACGGTTTTCGTCTGGGTCCAGCCGCTTCTCCAGGACTGGCTGGACGTGGCAAACCTTATGGGCCAGGCGGCGATCCTCCCACTGTGCTGCGTCGTGGCCTTCTACTACAACGACCTCTATGACCTCAGGGTTGTGCGGACCTTCAGCCAGTTCGCGGCGCGGCTACTCCAGGGCCTGGGCGTGGCCCTTCTTCTGCTGGCCGGTTTCTACACGATAGCCCCGGATATGCGGGCTGGGAACGGCGCCCTGCTTTCCAGCGTGCTCGTCATCGTCGCGCTGTTGCTGCCCATCCGCGCCGTGGGCTATTTCATCGTGCGGCGCCACGCCTTTTCCGACCGCGTGCTCATCCTGGGCACGGGCCCGCTGGCGCGGAAGATCATGGAGGAGATCGAGGCCCGCCCCCACTACCGCTACCGCATCGTAGGGGTGGCCGACGACAACCAAATCCTAGACGGCGAGGCCCTGAGGTATCCGCTCCTGGGCCCTCTCGAGCATCTCGGCAAGATCGCCGACGAAGTCAAGGCAGACCGGATCATCGTGGCCTTGGCCGAGCGGCGCGGGCGGATGCCGATGCGCCAGCTCCTCGACGCCCAAGCGCAGGGAATCCTGGTCGAGGACGGCATGGCCACCTATGAGCAGTTCACCGGAAAGCTGGCCATCGAGGCCATGTCGCCTTCTTTCCTGGTGTTCTCCAGCGGGTTCCAGAAGACCCAAGGCCAGCTCGCCCTTCGCCGGGTCGTGAGCCTCGTCGCTGCCGCCGCGGGGCTCGTGGTCACCGCACCGCTTATGGCTGTCATCGCGTTGGCTATCAAGCTGGAGTCCCGTGATTCTGTTTTCTTCATCCACGAACGCGCGGGGTACCGCGGCCATCCGTTCCAGCTGGTCAAGTTCCGCACGATGCGTGACCGGACCGAGGCGAGCAACGACTCGATCTGGCAGCGCGACGACGAAGGCCGGATCACGCGAGTCGGGCGCTGGCTTCGCAAGCTGAGACTCGACGAGCTGCCGCAGCTCTTGAACGTCGTCAAAGGGGACATGGACCTTGTCGGGCCGCGCCCCGAGATGGTGGAGAACGTGAACGCCATGACGGAGCTGATCCCCTACTACGCCCTCCGCCACGTGGTGCGGCCCGGGCTCACCGGTTGGGCCCAGGTGCGCTACGGCTACTCGGTGAGCCTCAAGCAAGTCACCGAGAAATTTCGGCACGATCTCTTCTACATCAAGAACATGTCCTTCTGGTTCGATCTGCGGATCCTGGTGGACACGGTGAAGATCGTGCTCTTCGGCCGCGGAGCCCGCTGAGCGGATCGAGATCGTGCCAATCGCAGAGCCTGTCTTCTGGATCTGCCTCTTCCTCGTGGCCTACACCTACCTGCTGTACCCTGCCCTGCTCTTCTTCCTCTCCGCGTTCATCCAGGCGTGGCGGGACTGGCAGTATCTCGTGTCGCGCCGCGAGCGGAGACGCCGGGCTCCGGCCGCCGAGGAGCTGCCGGCGGTCAGCCTTATCAGTCCCGCGTACAACGAGCAAGCGGGCCTCCGCGGCAAGATCAAGAACCTCCGGCAGCTCGACTATCCAGCCGAGAAGATCCAGGTGATCTTCGTCTCTGACGGCTCGACCGACGAGACCAACGATATCCTGCGCGCGGCCGCAGGTCCGGGCATCGAAACGATCTTCCTCCCGAGAAGGGGGGGGAAGTCGAACGCCTTGAACCAGGGCGTCGCGAGCGTGCGACACGACATCCTGGTCTTCTCCGATGCCGAGACGCTCTTCGCCCCGGACGCGCTGAGACAGCTCGTGCGGCACTTCTCGGATCGGACGGTCGGCGTCGTGTGTGGAGCCCTCCAGTTCGTGGGCAGCCCGGAGTCCCAGCAGACCGAGGGCGTGTACTGGCGCTATGAGAGCATGCTCCGGCTCATGGAGGCGCGCCTGGGCGCCACGCTTACGGCAAGCGGCGCGATCTACGCGATCCGGCGGACCTGCTATCCGGCACTGGCGCCCGACGTGATGATCGAAGACTTCGTCATCCCCATGAACGCCCGCAAGCTCGGCTACCGGGTGCTCTACGATCCCGAAGCCCTGGCCACCGACTTTGCCGCTCCGACCGTCTCCGGAGAATTCACCCGGCGGGTCCGGGTCGCCGTCGGCAGCTTCCACGCCCTCCGTCATCTCTCGTGGACGCTGGTGGACCCCGTGACAGCCTGTGCCTTCTTCTCGCACAAGGTGCTGCGCTGGATCCTGCCGTTCCTCCTGATCGGGCTCTTAACGAGCAGCGGGGCGCTCTGGGCTTACGAGTCCTTCCGGGCGGTCTTCCTGGCCCAGATCCTCTTCTATCTCTGGGGCGCCCTGGGCTTTCTCCTGCGACACCGGACCCGGCGGGTGCGCTACGCGCTGATCGCCTATTACCTCGTGGCCATCCACATGGCCTTCCTCGTCGGCTTCGTGCGCTGCGTGACGGGCCGGCACAATGGCGTGTGGCACAAGACGTCATGATCCGGGAACACAGGAGCGCCGGCCGGTGACAACCGCACCACGAACCGTCCTGACGATCTTTGGCACTCGGCCCGAGATCATCAAGCTGGCACCGGTAATCCGGGAGATCGAGGCACACGGAGGCGAGCTGCGCACGGTGAATGTCGCGTCCGGACAGCACACGGACCTCCTGGCTCCCTTCGTCCGGCTCTTCGAGGTGCCAATCACTCACGACCTCGGGGTCATGGAGGCCAATCAGACTCCCAGCGGGGTCTGTTCCCGCATCCTTGCTGCGCTCGACCCACTCCTCGTGCACGAAGCGCCGGATCTCGTGCTCGTGCAGGGCGACACCACGACAGCGCTGGCAGGTGCCCTCGCGGCCTTCCATCGCCGGATCCCGGTTGGGCACGTGGAGGCCGGCCTCAGGTCCGGCGACGCCCTGAACCCATATCCCGAGGAGATGAACCGTCGGCTCATCACCCGATTGGCGACCTACCATTTCGCGGCCACGCCGCGCAACGGTGACACCCTCCTGTCCGAGGGGGTGCGCGCCTCCGACATCTTCGTCACCGGGAATCCAGTCGTGGATGCGCTCAACACCATGCGAGAGCAGGCTTCCCTCTCCGAGGTCTCACGGCGCGCGCTGCGCGAGACCACCGGAACCAAGCGCATCGTGCTCACCACTCACCGGCGCGAAAGCTTCGGCGAGGTCATGATCGAGAACCTCACGGTGCTGCGGCGATTCGTGGACGACCACGACGAGTTCACGCTGCTCTTCCCGGTCCATCCCAACCCAGCCGTCACCGCTCAGGCCACGGTCGCGCTCTCCGGGCACCCGAGGATCCATCTCCTCCCACCGCTGGACTACGGCGACTTCATCACCGTCCTCTCCCATGCCTGGCTCGTCGTCTCCGACTCCGGCGGCGTTCAGGAGGAGGCCCCGACCCTCGGCAAGCCGCTCCTCATTCTGCGCGCCAACACGGAGCGCCCCGAGGCCATCGAGTGCGGGGTCGCGCGCCTGGTCGGCGGCCGCCCGGAGCGTCTCGCCCAGATGCTTCACGAGATAAGCCGGGACAGCAGCTGGGTGGACAGTGTCCACGGAATCGAAAACCCCTTTGGCCGGGGAGACAGCGGCAGGCGGATCGCCCGCATTGTTGGGACACTCCTCGGACTCCCGATCACGCCACCGGCTCTCACGGACGTCCTCACATGAGCACCAGGCCCCAGGGTGCCCACGTTCCGGATCTCCTCACCGTCGAGCTCGAGGACTACTACCAGATCGGCGCCTTCGAGCGGATCATACCGAGCGCTCACTGGGGGCGCTTCGAGCGCCGTCTCGAGCAGAGCACCCTCCGCACCTTGGAGCTCCTCGAGCGGTTCGCCATCCGCGCCACATTTTTCGTCCGGGGCTCCATCGCCGCGACGCTCCCCGACCTCGTGCGTGAAATCAGCCGATGTGGCCACGAGATCGCGAGCGAGGGCTATCACCACCGCGTGGTAAGCGAGATGTCTCCGGCCGAGTTCAGGGACGACCTCGCACGGGCGCGCGACGCGCTCGAGACGGCGAGTGAGAGCCGCGTCCTCGGGTATCGCTTCACCCGAGAATGGTTCGCGCCGGTTACGCGGTCGGCGCTGGAAATCCTCGCGGAGCAGCAGTACGCCTACCATTCGAGCTTCGTGCCGCTCTTCGCCCCCTTCTGGCGACCGGCGCCGCAGCGCTTGGCGCACCAGCTGCGGCTCGGGGAGCGGCTGCTCTGGGAGATCCCGCTCTCGACGTGCCGTGTCGCCGGGTGCCTGATCCCGATCGCCGGGGGCAACTACTTCCGTCAGTCCCCCCGCCCGGTGCTTCGCCGTCTCGTGGACCGGTGGCACCAGCGTCACGACGCCCCATTCGTCATGTACTTCCACGTCCGCGAGCTGGATCCTGAGCAGCCCCAGATCAGCGCGGCGTCACCCATCGGGCGAATCCGGCACTACCGCAACCTCGACAAGATGCACGAGATCCTCGAGGACTACTTCCGCACATACCGCTTCGGCAGCATCGCGGCCCATCTCGGTTTGTCTACGGAGCCGGATCCGGACGCCTCGGGTAGGCTGGGCGAGGTGTGCAGCGCCCCTGCTCCAGGCCGGCCGGCCGGGTCCGCTGTCATCCAGGCCGCTTCTCACGAATCGGACGCGGCCCCGCGAGTGCCGGTCACCATCGTGGTTCCCTGCTTCAACGAGCAGCTCATGATTCCCTACCTCGCCAACACCCTCCGCGGGGTGGAGGCCCTGCTGTCCCCGAGGTACGACATCCAGTTCGTGTTCGTGGACGACGGCAGTCGCGACGGCACCTGGCAGGCCCTTCAGGGGGCGTTCGGTGGCCGCGCCAACGCGACGCTCGCCCGGCACCCGCGCAACGTCGGCGTCGGCGGCGCCATCCTCTCCGGGATTCGCATCGCCAAGACCGAGATCGTCTGCTCCATGGACTGCGACTGCAGCTACGAGCCCGCCGAACTGGGCAACATGATCCCGCTGCTCACCGACGACACGGACATGGTCACCGGCTCGCCATACCATCCGAACGGGGCCGTGATGAATGTCCCCGCCTGGCGCCTGTCTCTGTCCCGGTCGGCCTCTTTTCTCTATCGCCGCGTCCTGCGCCAAACGCTCTTCACCTACACGAGCTGCTTCCGTGTCTACCGGAGGCAGGCTGTGGCGGAGCTCGTGCTGACGGAAGGCGGCTTCCTCGGCGTAGCCGAGATGCTCGGGCGCCTGGACCTGCGCGGCTCGAAGATCGTGGAGTACCCCGCCACGCTGCATGTGCGCGTTCTCGGGAAGTCGAAGATGAAGGTCCTGCGGACCATCGCGGGCCACCTCCGATTGCTCGCTCGGCTGCTG
Source organism: Candidatus Rokuibacteriota bacterium (assembly GCA_016179165.1). Taxonomy (GTDB): domain Bacteria; phylum Methylomirabilota; class Methylomirabilia; order Rokubacteriales; family CSP1-6; genus AR37. Next base: position 9,791 of record JACORX010000215.1, read on the forward strand.
ATCGTTCGGCTGAGGAGTAGCGTCCAGCCGCCCAAGGAGATTGTGAGAGGAGGCCGTCTCGTCGGCCTCGGAGTCAGCACCATCCCGACACCGGCCACCAAGACGGAATTGGGCAACCGATGAGCCATCCCCAACCCGCTGAGACCAAGACGCTGAGGCTGCCGTCCGACCAGGAGACCTCGGGCCGCACACTGGGCGAGGAGGAGCTTGCCCTGCTGGCCCAGGTGATCCACTCCGGCACCCTCACGAGCACCAAGGGCACATTCGTCAAGGCTCTGGAGCGTGGCTTCGCCGAGCTGCTGGGCCTCGAGCACGTCTCGGCGTGCTCGTCGGGGACCAGCGCACTTCACACGGCCATCGCCGCCATCGATCCCGAGCCCGGGGATGAGATCGTCACCTCTCCCATCACCGACATGGGAGCCCTGGCGCCGATCCTGTACCAGGGGGCCATCCCGGTGTTTGCCGACGTCGATCCGCACACCTGCAACGTCATGGCGGCGACCATCGAGCCCTGCCTGAGCGCGCGTACCCGCGCCATCGTCGTCACCCACCTATTCGGCAACCCCTGTGACATGGGCCCCATCATGGCGCTGGCCCGGGCTCGCAACATCCCGGTCATCGAGGACTGTGCCCAGGCCTTCCTGGCGCGCCATGACGGGGCGCCGGTGGGAACCATCGGCGCCCTGGGGTGCTTCAGCCTTCAGCAGGGCAAGCACATCACGACCGGAGAGGGGGGGCTGGTGAGCACCGGCGACCCGGCGCTTGCCCGCCGGGCGTTCCTCTTCATCAACAAGGCGTGGGGCTACGGCGACCCGCAGCCCGACCACTACTTCCTGGCGCTGAACTGCCGGATGAGCGAACTGCAGGGAGCCGTCGCGGTCGCTCAGCTACCCAAGCTGGAGTGGATCGTCCGCAAGCGGATCGAGCTGGCCGCTCAGATGACCGCGGCGCTCGCTGGGCTCGTCGGGATCGAGACTCCCTGGGTCGACCCGAAGAACGTCCACACCTACTGGAAGTACTGCCTCCGCGTGGATGGCGGCGTCGTACCCGGCGGCGCCGTGGGACTCGCGCGCCTCCTCGCCGAGCGGGGCATCTCGTCTGCCCCCAGGTACATCCAGAAACCCGCGTTCATGTGCGAGGTGTTCCAGAAGCAGCGCACCTTCGGCCGGAGCCGCTTCCCCTTCACACTCGCCCGGCCCGAAGCGCTCGACTACAACCACGACCGTTTCCGGGGCGCCTTCGAGGCCCTCGACCGTATCCTCGTCCTCCCGTGGAACGAGCGCTACACCGAGGAGCACGTGAGCTACATCGCGACCTCCATTCACCAGGCCCTCGCTCAACTCAGGCGGACAGCCCCGTGAGCGACCGCATCGTCCGATTCGGGATCGTCGGCGCCGGGGCCATCGCCCAGTCCTACGCGCAGGCTTTCGAGGGGTGCGGCGAGGCCCGCGTCGTCGCCGTGGCAGACATCCGCCCCGCTGCCGCCGCGGCGCTTGCCGAGCGGCTCCAGTGCCGGCCCTACGACTCCCATCAGGCGCTCGCCGGAAGCTTGGGGCTCGACGCGGTCCTCGTCTGCACGCCTCCGGCGAGCCACGCGGAGATCTGCCTCCACCTCCTCGCACGGGGCCTCCACGTGCTGTGCGAGAAACCGCTCAGCTTGGACGTCGCCAGCGCCCGCAGCATGCTCGAAACCGCCAGGCGCGCCGGCGTCATCCTCACCATGGCATCCAAGTTCCGCTACGTGGAGGACGTGGTACGCGCCAAGAACATCGCCCTGTCGGGCATCCTGGGTGACATCGTCCTCTTCGAGAACGCCTTCACCTCCCGAGTGGACATGTCCACCCGCTGGAACTGCAATCCGGCCGTCAGCGGAGGCGGGGTCCTGATCGACAACGGGACGCACTCCGTGGACCTCATGCGCTACTTCCTCGGCCCGCTGGCCGAGGTTCAGGTCGTGGAGGGCAAGCGCAGCCAGCGGCTCCCGGTCGAGGAGACCGTCCGGATCTTCGTCCGCAGCGTGCGAGGCGTGATGGGCTCGATCGACCTCTCCTGGAGCATCGACAAGGAGCTGGAGAGCTACATCAACATCTACGGCTCGCACGGCACCGCGTCTGTCGGCTGGCGCGAGTCGAAGTACCGCCAGGCGTCCAGCCGCGACTGGGTCGTCTTCGGCAACGGCTACAAGAAGATTGACGCGCTCCGTGCCCAAATCAGGAATTTCGCCCGGTCGCTCCGCGGCGAGGACGTGCTGCTGATCACCGCGGAGGAGGCGTTGGGGTCCGTGGAGGTCATCGAGGCCGCGTACGCGTCGCTGCGCGAGAGCCACTGGCGCGGAATGGCCCACGAGGCCTCGCAGGCCGCCACGGCGGAGCCCCGATGAGCGTCCGGGGCATCCACCCGACGGCCACCATCGATCCCGGTGTCGAGATCGGCCCGGGCACCGCCATCTGGGACAACGTCCACATCCGGCACTCGACGCGGATCGGGGAGGAGTGCATCGTCGGCGAGAAGACCTACATCGCCTACGGGGTGCGCATCGGGCGCCGGGTCAAGATCAACGCGTTCGTCTACATCTGCACAGCGGTCACCATCGAGGACGGCGTCATGATCGCCGCGGGGACGATCTTCACCAACGATCGGTTCCCCAGGGCCACGACGCCCGATCTCCGCGCGCTCCGGCCCTCCGAGCCGGACGATCACACGCTGCCCACTCTCGTGCGCGAGGGCGCGACCATCGGCGCCGGAAGCATCATCGGATGCAATCTGGAGATCGGCCGCTTCGCGATGGTCGGGATGGGCTCCGTCGTGACGAAGTCGGTCCCCGACTTCCATCTCGTCGTGGGTCACCCGACCGTCTCAGTGGGCTGCGTGTGTCGCTGCGGACAGCCCGTCCACCGCTTCCGTCCTGACGACGGGTCGGACCTCCTCGCCAGGTGCGGGGCGTGCAGCCGCCAATACTCCATCACGAACGGCGCCGTCACCGAACTGGCCGTGGCGACATCGCTGACAGCCACCGATGGGTGACAGACTGGGCATGTCGAAGGATTCCGTGCGCTGGGGCATCGTTGGCGGGGGCATGCTGGGTATGACCCTGGCCCACCGCCTCGCCCAGCAGGGGAGGCGCGTGACCCTCTTCGAGAGCGCCTCGCACCTCGGGGGCCTCGCGAGCCCCTGGACCCTGGGCGACGTGGTCTGGGACCGCCACTACCATGTCACCCTCCTGTCCGACCGCTATCTTCGCACCCTGCTCCGCGAGCTCGATCTCGAAGCGGACATGGCGTGGGTCCGGACGCGGACCGGCTTCTATATCGATGGGCATCTCTACTCGATGTCGAACATGATCGAGTTCCTCCGGTTCCCGCCCCTGGGCCTGGTCGGCAAGCTGCGGCTGGCCATCACGATCCTCCGCGCTGCCCACACGAAGAACTGGAAGGCCCTCGAGCGGGTCCCCGTGACCGATTGGCTCCGGCGGTGGTCGGGGCGGCGCACGTTCGAGCGCATCTGGCTGCCCCTCCTCCGCTCCAAGCTCGGTGAGAGCTACCGGCACACATCCGCCGCATTCATCTGGGCCACCATCGCCCGAATGTACGCTGCGCGGCGGAGGGGCCTGAAGCGGGAGATGTTCGGCTACGTCCCCGGGGGCTACGCCCGGATCGTCGACCGCTTCGCGGCGCATCTCGCCGATGACGGCGTCGCCGTGAAGCTCGGCCATGGGATCCGGCGGGTCAGGCGTAGCGCGGACGGCGTGACTCTCGAATTCGAGAGCGGCGCCCAGGAGACCTTCGACCAGGTCGTCCTGACGATACCGGCGGCTGTCGCCGCCCGCGTGTGCCCCGATCTGACGCCCGATGAGAAGGCAAAGCTCGCGGGCATCCGCTACCAGGGCATCATCTGCGCCTCCGCCCTGCTGAAGGAGCCTCTGGCCGGCTTCTACGTCACCAACATCACCGAGCCCTGGGTCCCATTCACGGCCGTCATCGAGATGTCAGCCCTCGTGGACCGGCGGCACTTCAACGGCAATACGCTGGTGTACCTGCCGAAGTACGTGCCGCCCGACGACCCGGCCTTCGCGTTGTCGGACGACGAGTTGGAAGACGGCTTTCTCGCCGCGCTGGAGCGCATGTACCCGCACTTCCAGCGGAGCCAGATCCTCTGCTTCCGCGTCTCACGTGTCCGCCACGTCTTTGCGCTGCCGACCGTCGACTACTCGCGGCACCTTCCCCCGATGACCACGTCGATCCCCGGCGTGCACATCGTCAACTCCGCCCACATCCTCAACGGCACCCTCAATACCAACGAGACCGTCCAACTGGCCGAGCAGGCAGCTGCCCGGTTCGCCTCCATCCCCACCCTGGCGGCACAACACGCTGCCACTCTCGAGCATGTCCAGCGCTAAGCCCCTCGCCAGCCTGTCGCTCGACCTGGACAACCAGTGGTCCTACATGAAGACCCATGGCGATCCCGGCTGGGAAGCGCTGCCGTCCTACCTGGATGTCTTCATTCCCTACGCCCTCGACGTGCTGGACGAGTTGCACCTCAAGCTCACCGTGTTCATCGTCGGGCAGGACGCCGCGCTGGACCGGCACCGGGACGTGCTCCCGCTGCTGACGGCCCGAGGGCACGAGGTCGGCAACCATTCGTTCCACCACGAGCCCTGGCTGCACGCGTTCCCAAAGGACCAGATCCGGCGCGAGCTGCTCGACACCGAGAAACACATCCTGCGTCTGACGGGGCAGACGCCGACCGGCTTTCGCGCTCCCGGGTTCAGCTGGAGCCCCGCGCTCATCGAGGTGCTGAGCGAGTGCGGCTACGCCTACGACGCCTCCAGCCTGCCCACCTTTCTCGGGCCGCTGGCGCGCGCCTACTACTTCCGGCGCTCGCGCCTGGACTCCGACGCGAAGAGCCAGCGGAGCCTCCTGTTCGGCCGCTTCTCGGACGGGCTCAAGCCGGTCAAGCCCTTCTACTGGCAACTCCCATCCGGCCACACGCTGCTCGAGCTGCCAGTGACCACCATGCCGATCGTGAAGATGCCGTTTCACCTGAGCTATCTCGTGTACTTGAGCCGCTTCTCCCTGCCCCTCATGAAGTCGTACCTGGGCATTGCGTTGGCCCTCTGCCGAGCCACCGGGACGCAGCCCAGCTTTCTCCTCCACCCATTGGATCTCCTGGGCGCGGAGCAGGTGCCGCAGCTCTCCTATTTCCCCGGGATGGACGTGAGCGCACAACAGAAACTGCGCGTCTTCCGGATCGCCATCCGGATCATGGCCGCGCATTTCGACCTCGTTCCCATGAGTGCCCACATCCAGGCCCTCCTCAAGCGCGATGGAATACGGTCCATTCCATGTCGCCGCTGATCATGGCCGCTCCGTCATGAGAGACCGCATTGCCAGGTCCGTGTTCTGGATCGTCTGGTCGCGAGGGGTCTTCCAGGTCGTCTCCTTCGTGGCGACCCTGGTCGTCATGCGACTCCTCTCCCCGGCCGACTACGGGCTCGTGGCGCTGGCCGCCATCTGGACGACCGCCATCGCCGGACTCGCGGAGCTGGGCGCAGGCGCGGCGATCGTCCAGTTCCGAGACGCCGGGGAAGCGGAGCTCAACTCGTGCTTCTGGATCGTCCTGGCCCTCGCGAGCTGCGGGTACGCGGTTCTCTACCTCGCGGCGCCCAGTCTCGGTGCCTGGTTCGGCAGTCCAGCACTGCCGCGTGTCCTGCAAGTGAGCGGGCTCGGCCTATTCCTGATGGCTGTCCGCACCGTTCCGGACAGCCTGCTCAGGCGGGGTCTGCTGCTTGACCGCATCGCGCAGAGCGAGCTGGTCTCCGGCGCCATGGCGATGGGGACGATCTTCGTCCTGGCGTGGGCCGGGGCAGGCGTGTGGGCCCTGGTCGTCGGCGCCCTTGTCGGCTCGCTGGTCCAGAGCGTCATGACCTTTTCCTTCGCCCGCTGGCGCCCGGGCTTGGTGCTCGGCGGCAGCCAGCTGAGGGAGATGATCCGCTACAGCGTCGCCACCCTCGGCGGGGGGGTGTGCTGGATGGTCCAGCACCAGGCCGACGCGTTTGTCCTGGGAAAAGCGGCGGGGGACGCGGTGCTCGGGACCTATTCGATCTCCAAGCAGCTTGCTACTCTGGTGGTCGAGAAGGTCTCGGTGGCTGTGAACCAGATCGCCTCGCCGGTCTTGGCCGAGCTCCAGGATAACCGTGCCGCGATGGGCGACTCTCTGCTCCGGGCGGTCCGCTTCGTCGCGTGGATGACTTTCCCCGTCTGCTGCGGTCTCATGATCATCGCCCCGGACCTCGTCCATGTCATTCTCACCGACAAGTGGAGTCCGGTGGTCCCACTCCTCTATGTCCTCTGTCCCTACGCGATGTTGCAGGCGCTCGTCGTTCTGTTCCCACCCGTGTTGAGCGCGCGGTATCGGGTGAACTTCCTCTTCTGCTACCATCTCGCCTTGTCGATCGTCATGCCCCTCTCCTTCTGGCTCGGGGCGTCTCGCCTGGGCGCCCTCGGCGTCGCCCTCGCCTGGATCTCCATCTATCCTCTCCTGGCGGCCTGGCTTCTACGAGTCACCTTGACCGCGGTCGGCCTCTCTTTTGCCGCCCTTTGGGCGGAGCTACGCCCCCCGCTCACAGCAGCCGCCGCCATGACGGCCGTCGCCTTCACCGTCCAGTGGGCTCTCTCCGACTGGACACATGTGCTGGCCGCCGTCCGCATGACGGTGGTCATCCTGGTTGGCGCCGCGTCATACGGGCTCGGCGTCCTCGGCTTCGGGGGCCACATCAAGGACGAGATTCGGGAAATATCCTCGTGGCTTCTCCGTCTGGGTCGAGTCCACCCATGAGGGAGACTTCCCCGCTCACGAGCGACGCGCACAACGGCAGCGCTGCGGGCGGTCAAGCGCGGGTACGGCGTCGTGCGACCCGGCAGAGGGTTTCCCTGGCCGTCATCTTCCTCGCCCTCTTCACCTTCGTCGTCGTCGGTCGCATCGTCGAGATCTTTCCATCCCTCCACCTGGCGTTTATCTTCGGCGGCGTGACCGGCCTGCTCGCGCTCCTGCTCCCGCGCTCCAGAAGACCCGGTCTCCTGAAGAGCTCCGAGGTTCGCGCGGTTATCGGACTGCTTGGCCTCGCAGCTCTCACGATCCCCTTCAGCCTCTGGCCCGGGGGAAGCCTCTCTCACGTTCTCAACTTGCACGTGAAGATGGTGATTTTGTTCCTCCTCCTGGCGCACTGCGTGCGCTCCCCCCGCGACGTCAACGTCGCCGTATGGGGCCTCCTCGGCGGCATCGCTGTGATCGAGCTGTGGGTTTTTCTATTCAATCAGAAAGCGCGCGCTCAGGTTACGTCCATGTACGATCCGAACGACCTCGCCTTCGTCATGGTCTGCGCGATTCCGTTGGCGGCGTCGCTTGCCATACACGGGCGTGGCATCGCCAGGTATCTAGCCGGCCTCATCGCCAGCGCAGGTGTCGCCGTCGTCGTGCTCACGACATCCCGCGCTGGCTTCGTCGGGATCGTTCTGGTGGGTCTGGTGATGCTGGCCCGACTCTGGCATCGGCGTCCTCTCTTCACAGCCGCATTGCTACTAGTCAGCCTGGTGGTCTTCGCCTCCGTGGCGTCCGAGGGCTACTGGGGCCGCGTTGGTACCATCTGGGGGGCGGGGACAGTTGCCGGGCCCGGAGCCGAGTACGACCGGGAAGGGCTCAAGGCTGCCCGCCTGAAAATCTGGGAGACCGGTCTGCGTATGGCCCTGGAACACCCCATCCTCGGCGTGGGAGCGGGGAGCTTCGTGATCGCCGAGGCAGCTACGCACGGAGGGCGGGGGAGATGGCAGTCTCCGCACAATTCCTTCCTGCAGGTTGCCGGGGAGCTCGGACTGGGCGGCCTGGCACTTTTCGTCTTCCTCCTTTACGCGACCGTGCGGATCTGTCGTACCGTCATCCGGCGGGCCAAGCGTGATCCTCAACTCCGCTCCTATCTTTGGCTGGCCGAGGGGCTCGAGGTCTCCCTCTACGGTTTCGTCATCGTGGGGTTCACGCTCCAACAGGCCTACTCCCCGATCCTCTATTTTCTCCTCGGTATGAGTGTCGCGCTCAAGCGCCTGACGGCATGTAAGTCTGTTCCTGAACGCGATGCTCCATCGCCCGCGAGCCCTCCGGCCCCGATCGCTCGGTCGGCCCAGCCATGAGCGTGGCGAATGACAAATGACTTCGTGGCGCCAGCGTCTCGATCTCTACGGTACCCTCAGATGGCCGCGAGAAGGATTCGTCCTGAAGGCAGTGAGGGTATGAGCCAGGTCCATAAGCGCGTGGAACGCCAAAAAGGGTGGAAGATTGCCGGCACGCTCGTTGGGGGCGCCATCGCCGCGCTTCTCCTTGGCGCCCAGGTGGACACCCCCAAGGGCGAAGCGGGGGAAAGCGCGCAACTGCCTCGGCCCCTGGATCTCCTCATCGGGCCGATCTCCCGAATCGGTGTCTCCACAGATTCGAAGGCATTTGACGAGCTCCAGCTGGCCCAAGGCAAAAAGTATGCGAGCAACTTCCCTCAGTTTCCGAGCGACCTGACGGCCTCGAACTACTACGATCTGGCGCTTACCCTCTACACCATCTACTACCGCACCGGCGATCCCTACTGGCTCAACAAAGCGCGCTTTGTCGCGCAGACGTGGCGAGATTCGGTGCACAACACCAACGTGGCGAAGTGCCGGCGAGAGGTTCCCGGGGCCTGCGCGAATTCCATCGCTCCCCGGGGGGCCTCGACCCTGGGCATAACGGTCCTTGCGATTGAGAGCAACGACCTGGCCGCGAAGAACATCGTTCACGAGCAAGGGTTGCTCATGCGAGTCACCCAGTACCCAACCCTCTGGTTCGACGGGCGGGAAAACGGCTACACGCTGATGATCTTCCTTGCCAACCGCCTGCTTGGGTTCACCGAGTTCGATGCCTCGGCGGCAGCCCTGCTCAATCTCATCCTCAGCAATCAGCAACCGTCTGGTCAGTGGTGGGGCACCGCCGGCGATGGCGGCCCCGTCGTCACGGTCAATTACATGAACGGCATCCTGGCGGAAGCCCTCATCATGTACGACCGCGTGATCGGAGATCCCCGCATCCAGCCCGCAATCAAAAAATGGGCCGACTGGGCGTGGGCGACCCAATGGGTGCCCGCCGCGCAGGGGTTCCAGTACGCCGACCGTGTGGTCCCGGACTGGACCGACACGACCCCGTACCCCAACCTCAACGGGCTCTTCCTGCCGGCCTGGGGCTACCTCTACGCAAAAACCGGCGACGCCAACTATCTCACGCAGGGCAATCAGATCCTCTCAGGGATGCTCTATGCGCCCGGCGGTGGTGCGAATGGCATTTACAACGTCAAACAGTTCGACCAGATGTTCCGCTCGTCGAGCCGGTACTTCGGCCTTGTGGAGGAGGCCCACGCCGGCCCGGCGAGCGATGTCACACCTCCGACGGTAATGATTACGGCGCCTACCGGGGGCAGCGTCTCGGGCAATGTCACCATCATGGCGTCGGCGACCGATGACGTCGGCGTGACCCTGATCAAATACTACGTGGACGGTGCCTTGGTCGGCACCTTTGCGCCGCCCGTGTACTCAATGGTTTGGAACACGACCCTGGTGCCCAATGGCACGCACACGCTCACCGTGAAAGTGACAGATGCGGCAGGCAACACGGGCACCAGCGCTGTGGTGACCGTTACGGTCGCCAACCCGAGCCCCGTGCCTGTACTCTCGTCCCTGGCGCCGAGCAGCGCCCTGCAGGGCGGCCCGGCCTTCACCCTCACCGTGACCGGCAGTGACTTTGTGCCCGCCTCCACCGTGCGCTGGAATGGCAGCAGCCGGACGACCACCTTCGTCAGTGC
>JACORX010000216.1 GCA_016179165.1 Candidatus Rokuibacteriota bacterium
AGCGCGGCGGCTTCATGGGCAGCTGCGCGAGCGGCATCGCCGCCTTCGGCGTGGCGGTACCGAATTTCTGGCTGGGCTCCATGCTGGTGTTGGCGCTCGCACTCCAGCTGCGCATGTTGCCGGCGACGGGCTACGCGAGCCCGCTGGAATCACCGTGGGACGGGCTCCGCCACGCGATCCTGCCAACGCTCACCCTCGGCGCCTCCGCCGTCGCCGAGATCACGCGCCAGCTACGCTCGGCGCTCCAGGACACGCTCAACACGGACTACGTGCGCACGGCGCGCGCCAAGGGGATCGCCGAGCGCGGGGTGCTCTGGAAGCACGCGCTCAGAAACGCCCTCATCCCGATGATCTCGGTCTCGGGGCTGACCATCTCGCGCCTGGTCGGCGCCACGGTGGTGGTCGAGTCCATCTTCGCCCTTCCGGGGCTCGGGCGCCTGAACCTCGAATCCGTGCTCACCCGCGACTTCCCCATGCTCCAGGGCGCCGTGCTCGTCATGGTGCTGATCGTCATTGCGGTCAACCTCGTCTCCGATGTCGTCTATGGCTGGGTCGATCCCCGCATCCGCCTTTCCTGAGGCGCTGCGGGTGGCGCGGCGCTTCGGGCGAAGCCGCACGGCTTCAGCGGGCGCGTGCTTCCTCGTGGCGCTGCTGGGGGCGGCTGCGCTGGCGCCGCTCGTGGCCCCGTGGGATCCGCTCAAGCAGAATCTTTCGGACGCGCTGGCCGCGCCCTCTGAGCGTCACCTGCTCGGCACCGACGACCTCGGACGCGACGTGCTCTCGCGCCTGCTCTACGGGGCGCGGCTGTCGCTCGCGGCCGCCTGCCTGGCCGTGGCCATCGCGGCGCTCTCCGGCATCCCGGTCGGCCTCGTGGCGGGCTACACGGGCGGCCGGCTCGACGATTTCCTGATGCGCCTCGTGGACGCGGTCCAAGCCTTCCCCGCCCTCGTGCTCGCCATGGCCATCGCCGCGGCGCTCGGGCCCGGGCTCGGCAACGTCATGGTCGCCGTCGGCATCGTCTACATACCGCGCTTCGCGCGGCTGGTGCGTGGCCAGGCGCTCGCGCTCCGCGGGGAGCTCTTCGTCGAGGCGGCGCGCGCCGCCGGCGCCACCCACGGCCGCATCCTCCTCCGCCACATCCTGCCCAACGTGTGGGCGCCCATCATCGTTCAGATCTCGGTGTCCATCGCCTTCGCCCTCCTGGCCGAGACGAGCTTGAGCTTCCTCGGCATCGGCATCAAGCCGCCCACGCCCTCCTGGGGCGCGGACGTCGGGCGCGGCTACCGCTTCATGCGGCTCGCGCCCTGGCTCGTCTTCATGCCGGGTCTCGCGATCCTGTTGACGACGCTCGCCTTCAATTTCTTGGGCGACGGCCTTCGCGACGCTCTCGACCCCAAGCACGCACGGACAGAGGCCTCCTCATGAGCTGGGACGAACGGATGAAAGATTTCGAGGCACGCCGCGCTCGGGCCCGGGCGATGGGCGGGCCCGAGCGCCTGGCCAGGCGCCGCACCGAGGGAAGGCTCAACGCCCGCGAACGCATCGAGCGGCTGGTGGACGCGGGCTCCTTCATGGAGCTCGGCACCTTCAATGTCTCCGACGTGCCGGGCGACGAGGAGAAAACGCCGGCCGACTCCAAGATCGCCGGTCTCGCGAAGATCGACGGCCGCCCCGTCGCCGTCTTCTCCAACGACTTCACCGTGATGGCCGCCACGTCGAGCCGTGTCGCCTCGCAGAAGGAGGCGGAGCTCAAGGCGCTGGCGACGAAGCGCGGGGTCCCCATCGTCTACCTCGCCGAGGCCGGCGGCGCGCGCATGCCGGACATCATGGGCTCTGCCGGCATCGCGTCGTTCGGCAACTCGACGTACTACGGCACGCGGCGCCGGCAGGTGCCCATGGTGACGGCTGTGCTCGGCCAGTCCTACGGCCTGCCGACGTGGAACGCCTGCCTCTCGGACATCGTCGTGATGTGGACGGGCGCCTCCATGGCCGTCTCCGGCCCGCGCGTGCTCGAGCTGGCGACGGGCGAGCAGGTCTCCGCCGAGGATCTCGGAGGCGTCAAGGTCCACGCGGAGGAGACGGGCTTCGCCGACCTCGTCGGTGAGACGGATGAGGAGTGCCTGGCGCTGGTCAAGCGGGCGCTTTCCTACCTGCCGTCTCACGCGGAACAGGCGCCGCCCCGCTCGGCCGTGCCCGCGGGCTCGGGATCGGAGATGGAGACGATCGCCGACCTCGTGCCCGAGTCGCGCTCGCGGGCCTACGACATGCGCCGGGTCATCGAGCGCCTGTCCGACGGCGGCCTCGTCTTCGAGCTCAAGCCCCGCTTCGGCCGCGCGATCCTCACCTGCCTCACCCGCCTCGGCGGCCGGGTGGTGGGCGTCGTCGCCAACCAGCCCATGTACAAGGCCGGCGCCTGCGGCGCCGACGGCTGCGACAAGGTCATCTCCTTCCTCTGCCTCTGCGACTCCTTCAACGTCCCGCTGCTGTTCCTGCACGACATCCCGGGCTTCTTCATCGGCCGCGAGGCCGAGCGCCAGGGCGTGCCGGGCAAGATCATCAACTGGATGGAGGCGCTGGGGCAGGTCAGCGTGCCGCGGATCTCGATCATCGTGCGCAAGACCTACGGGCAGGCCTACTTCAACATGGGCGGCGGCGACTACTCGGATCTGCTGCTGGCCTGGCCGACGGCGGACATGTCCTTCATGGACCCGGACACGGGGGTCAACGTGGTCCACGGAGCGGCGCTCGGCGCCCTCGACCCGTCGGAGCGGGCGGCGCGCCGGAAGGAGCTGCTCGAGCAGTGGGGGTTGAACACGCTGCCCTACGGCGCGGCGGCGCGGCACCTCGTTCACGAGGTCATCGCGCCGGGGCAGACGCGCGACGTGATCATCCAGTTCCTCGACACGTGGGAGAGCCGCGGCACCGTCGGCCGGCACCACCTCGCCAACTGGCCCACCAAGTTCTAGCCCTGATCGGCAAATACGGCGGAGCCGTCAAGGCGACAAGAGCCGCTCCACCACTGCTCCCCCTCCCTTCCAGGGAGAGGGTCGTGGTGAGGGTGCATAGGGGCGCTGCGTTTCCCCCTCACCCTGACCC
>JACORX010000209.1 GCA_016179165.1 Candidatus Rokuibacteriota bacterium
AGCGGAGGTTGAGGCCGAGCGCCGGCGAGAACGACTGGCTGTTGAGCTCGGCGACCTGCCAGCCGAAGATCGCCACCAGCGCGCCGAACCCCGCGATGAGGAGGTAGTGCGTCGTGAGGACCGCCCGGCGCGCCCCGGCTGGGAGGCGATCGGTGATCATCTGCACCGAGAAGTGGACGCCACGCCGGATGCCGATGGCCGCGCCGACGAAGGACATCCAGGCGAGGCAGAGCTCGCCGACCTCCTCGACCCAGAAGAACCGAATGCTCGGGAGGTTGAAGACGGCGGAGACCTGGGTCATGACATAGCGGAGAAACACGCCGGCCAACATGTCCGCGATGGCGACCAGCATCAGGACGGTCACGAAGACGGGCGGAACGGCGGCGATCCAGCGCGCGGCCAGCATCATGACGCGGGATCGTAGACTGCGCCGCAGCCCCCCGTCAAGACGCGATTCGCGCTGCCGCAAAACGAGCTTGACTTTGGAGGGTGAAATCCGCGCTATAGAGGCCACCAGGCCGGCGGCAGGGCCGGCCGCGCACGCGATGACGCGTCGCTACACGAGAGGGGACCCCATGCGAGGATTGCTCCGCGGTTTCGCTGCCATCACGCTCGTCGCCGCCGTGGCTGTCGCCGGCTACGTCACGTCCGTCTCCAGTCAGACCAAGCCGGGGGCGAGGAAGCTGGACCTCGCCTACCTGCTCTCCCCGCCCGAGTCGGGCGCCGTCGGACTGAAGTTCATGGCCGAGGAGGTCACGCGGCGCTCCAACGGCTCGATCAACATGGTCTTCCACGGCGGGACGCTCCTGAACAAGGAGCTCGAGATCATGGACGCCGTGAAGTCGGGCAACGTCGCCATCGGCGGCCCCATCGGCGCCGCCTCCACCGTCTTTCCCGAGATGGGCGTGTTCCTGACACCCTACCTGGTGCGGGACTACCGCCACGCCTACGCGATGTTCAACGGCCAGATCGGCAAGGATCTCGACGAGATCTTCCAGAAGAAGTACAAGGTCAAGATCCTGTTCTTCTACGACTACGGCTTCCGTCATTTCTGGAACAACAAGCGGCCCATCAACAGCCCGGCCGACCTCAAGGGCCTGAAGATGCGCGTCCAGCAGGGGCGCGTCTTCGCCGACACGGTGAACGGCCTCGGCGCGAGCGCCGTCCCCATGCCGTGGGGCGAGGTCATCCCCGCCGCCCAGCAGGGGGTCATCGATGGCGCCGACCTGCCGATCGTCAACATCAACGCGCTGAAGGTCTACGAGGTATCGAAGTACGCCTCGATGACCTATCACAACTACGGGCCGACCGTGCTCGTCATGAACCTCGACATCTGGAAGAGCCTCCCGCCGGACCAGCAGAAGCTCGTCATGGATGTGGGGATGGAGGCGCAGAAGAAGATCCGCGAGGCAACCGAGAGCGTGGACAGCTTCGCCAAGGCCAAGGAGATCCTCGAGGCCAAGGGCATGAAGGTCAACCAGGCCGACGTCGCCTCGTTCCGAAAGCTTGCCGAGGAGAAGATCTGGCCCCAGTACAAGAAGCAGTACGGCGAGTTCTGGGACAAGATCGTCAACACGAAGTAGGACCCCACTTCTCCAGTCCAAGAAAGAAAGATGGACCGGGCAGGAGTTCCGGCGAGCGCGTCGAGTCGGAGCGGGACCCGACGCCAGACGTCGGAACCGGTCGGCGCGACCACGGAGCCCTTGACATCGCCCGCGGTTTGAGCAATATGGGGCAACTCCGTTGAGCGCTCCACCTAATCCAGCCCCGAGGGTCCAGCGTCGCCGGTGCGACGCCCGGACCAGCCCGGGGAACCGTGCTCCCGGGAGGCCACCTCCCCGGAGCGAGCAGGAGGAGTAGCCATGGTCGGACGTATCCCGAGCGCCATCGTCGCCGCCGTCAGCGTCCTCGCCTTCACATTAACGCCAGCGGCCGACGCGCAGCAGCCCAAGCGCGGCGGCACACTTCGAATGGCCGTCCGGGAGGCGCCGAGCCTCGACCCGCACCTCAGCGTGAGCTTCCTCACGCACTCCTACGTGAGCCTGGCCTACAGCGGGCTCGTGCGCTTCGCGTACGGGCCCGAGGCGAAGGGCACGGCCGACTTCACGATCATGCCCGACCTGGCCGAGAAGTGGACGGCCTCCAAGGACGGGACGATCTACACGTTCCACCTGCGCAAGGGCGTCAAGTTCCACAACAAGCCGCCCGTGAACGGCCGCGAGGTGACGGCGGAGGACGTCAAGTACTCGCTCGAGCGGTTCATGGGCAAGTCGGGCTTCCGGGCCCGCTTCGAGCCGGTGCAGGCGATCGACGCCGTCGACAAGCAGACCGTGCGCATCACCCTCAAGGAGCCGTACGCGCCATTCCTGAATCACCTCGCGAACGCGTCGTTCTGCGCCATCTTGCCCAAGGAGGCCGAGGCCCAGTTCAAGGACTTCAACCGGCCGGAGGCCGTGATCGGGACCGGGCCCTTCGTGCTCAAGTCGTACGACAAGGGCGTCCGGGTCGTCTGGGAGCGCAACCCGGACTACTTCGTCAAGGGCCTGCCCTACCTCGACGGCGTGGCCATGGAGGTGACCAAGGACGCGGCCGCCCGCCTGTCCCTGCTGCGGTCGAGCCGGGTCGAGTTCGGCCACATCTGGGGCTACGCGAGCATCGAGGAGGGAGGCTCCCTCAAGAAGACGAACCCCGAGATCCCGCTCGCCCTGACCCGGACCATCGGGCAGGGCTACATCTATATGCGCACCGACCAGGCCCCGTTCAACGACGTGCGGGTGCGCCGGGCGATCTCGCTGGCCATCGACCGGAAGGGCTGGAACGACGCCCTGATGGACGGGCTGGGGTGCCTGGACTCGGGCCCCATCCCCTGCGCCATGACCGATTGGAAGCTCGAGGCGTCCAAGATGGACGCCGCCAAGGCCAAGTATCACGTGGGCTACGATCCGGCCGAGGCCAAGAAGCTCCTGGCGGCGGCCGGGCAGGCCAGCGGGTTCACGACACCGGCCTACCACTGGCCCGGCTACGCGCCGCCGTGGCGGAGCTACTACGAGCTGGCGGTCGACAACCTGAGCAAGATCGGCATCACCGTCGAGCTCAAACCGGAGGAGTACGGCAAGTACATCTCCACCACCTACCTCGGCAAGTACGAGAAGATGGCCATCGGGCCGTCGACCCCGTTCACCGAGGTCGACGACTGGCTGTTCGGTCACTTTCAGCCGGAGCAGCCGAACAATCGCAGCCACGTGGCCGACGCGGAGTTGAGCAAAATGCTGCACGCGCAGCGGCGGGAGCTGGACCCGAAGAAGCGCAAGGAGATCGTCGACGAGATCCAGCGCTACCTCGCCGACAAGGCATACTACGCGTACTTCCCCAACCCGCCCCAGTACATCGCGCACGCGCCCAACGTGAAGGGCTACAAGTTCCACGACGGTTATGGACTTGGCCCCCGCTTGATGTACACGTGGCTGGACAAGTAGGGGGCTTCGGGCCGCCGACCCGGGCGGGCGCCAGTCCGGGCGCCCGCGCTCGATGAAGCAGTACGTCCTTCGCCGCGTCGCGCTCGCCGTCCCCACGCTCTTCCTCGTGAGCGTGATCGTCTTCACCATGATGCGTGCCATGCCGGGCGACGTGGTCACGCGCATGGTCGAGGGGCACGCCTACGCCCCCACCCTGGACGCGCTCCGCAAGGAGCTGGGGCTCGACCGGCCCGCCTACGTGCAGTACGCGGACTGGATCGGGGGGATCGTGCTCCGGGGTGACTTCGGATCCTCGTACTGGACGCGCCAGCCGATCTGGGAGGAGTTTGCCGCCCGCTTCCCGGTCACCCTCGAGCTGGCCCTGCTGACGATCGTGGTGTCGGTGGTGATGGGCATCGGGGTGGGCATCGTCTCCGCCACACGCCAGAACACGGCCGTCGACTACCTGGGGCGCGCCTTTGCGATCCTCGCCCTGTCCGTCCCGTACTTCGGGCTGGCGGTGGTGGTGGTCGTGGTGCCGGCCATCTACTTCAAGTGGACGCCCATCTGGACGTACGTGCC
>JACORX010000225.1 GCA_016179165.1 Candidatus Rokuibacteriota bacterium
AAGAACGGCGACAACTTCGACCGCTACCTCGTCCGCATGGCCGAGATGGAGCAGTCCATGCGCATGGTGGACCAGGCACTCGAGCATATGCCGGGCGGCGCCATCAACGTGGACTTCGAGGGCCGCGAGATTCCCGTGGACGCGTACGTGGACCGCGGCAAGCAGGGCAAGACCGAAGGGCTCTTGCTGCTGCCCATCACGCTCTCGCCCAACCTCCTGGGGCAGGGGCGCGCCGCGCAGCAGCGGGTGAACGTCGCCGACAAAACGGTCGTCCTGCCCCCGAAGGAGACGACATACGGCTCCATCGAGGGGCTCATGAACCACTTCATGCTCGTGATGGACGGCTACGGCATCAGGCCGCCAGCGGGCGAGGCCTACTTCGCGGCCGAGGGCGCAAACGGCGAGCTCGGCTTCTACGTCGTCTCCGACGGCGGCGACCGGCCGTGCCGCGTGCGCTGCCGCCCGCCGTGCCTGCCGCCCGTGGCCGCGCTGCCGCGCATGATCGAGGGGCAGATGATCGCCGACATCATTCCCACCTTCGGTTCCGTCAACATGATCGGCGGGGAGCTGGACCGATGAGGCGCATCGATTCCCCTCTCCCCTCTGGGGAGAGGGGCAGGGTGAGGGGCCTCGAATGACCGACGCGCGGAGGCCCGAGTTCACGCCTCAGCAGCTGGCCGAGGTCAGGCGGCTCCAGGGGCTCTATCCCGACAAGCGGGGCGCGCTCCTGCCTGTGCTGCATCTGGCACAAGAGCGGTATGGCTACGTGTCACTCGAGGTCGAGGAGTACGTCGCGGGGTTGTTCGAGCTGAGTCCCGCCCACGTCCACGAGGTGGTGACGTTCTACACGCTCTTCTTCCAGAAGTCCAAGGGGAGGCACGTCGTCTCCGTCTGCCACAACCTCTCCTGCGACCTGATGAACGCCAAGGGCATCATCGGGCACCTCGAAGACCGGCTGGGAGTCTCTCCCGGAGAGACCACGCCGGACGGCCGGATCACCTTCCTCACCGTCGAGTGCCTCTGCGCATGCGAGCAGGCGCCGATGATGCAGGTGGACGACCGCTACGAAGGTAACCTGACGCCGGGGAAAGTCGACAGCATCATCGAGGGCCTGAAGTGACTGACATCGCGCTACTGACCGCGGAGCAGGGCGAGGAACTCGGCCTGTGGCAGGCGGGCCTGCTTGAGCATCTGATGGACGAGAGGGGTCGGAATGTCCCGTGCCATCCGCCAGTCGAAGAGTGCGCGCGGTCCGGCTGGCGTCGGCGTGGCTCTGAGCGCCCGGACGTACGGCGCGTGAGGTGCCCGGTTGGGGCTCTGACTGAATCGGTCGAACTCGACCGTGTACTGCTCGGAGTAATCGAGCGCCATCTCGTCGTGGTCGGCCAGGGCCGCGTCGGGCGTGTCACCCTCGGTAGCGAGGTCGAGCTCCGGGCAGAGCGCGACGAACGCTCCCTCGGCCGGCTCGATGATGGCCGTGAGCTTGATCTCCGCAGGCTTGAACACTACTGCCATGTTCGGCCTCCTCAACGACCAGCCGCGATCATATCATGCGGCCGTTTCGCCTACAGTATGTCTCATTCGATACCATCAACCTCGGAGGGCAACTGTCAGATCCTCCTCACGAGTGCTCGTGAGTGGCCATGACTGAGAAGATTTTCACCCGCAACTTCCACCTGGCGGACTCGCACACGCTCACGCGGTACCGGGCGCAGGGCGGCTACACGGCACTGCCGAAGGCGTTCGGGATGGAGCCCGCGGCCATCACGGAGGAGGTCAAGAAGGCCAACCTTCGAGGACTCGGCGGCGCGGCCTTTCCGACGGGCGTCAAGTGGGGATTCATCCCGAAGGGCTCGACGGCGCCCAAGTACCTCGTGATCAACGCCGACGAGGGCGAGCCGGGCACTTTCAAAGACCGCTACCTCATGGAGCGGGACCCACACGCTCTCATCGAGGGGATGGTCATCGCGGCACGCGCCATCGGCTCGCACACGGGCTTCGTCTACATCCGCGGTGAGTACGTGAAGCCGTGGCGGATCCTGGACGGCGCGGTCAAGGAAGCCTATGCGGCGGGGCTCCTCGGCAAGAACATCCAGGGCTCCGGTTTCGACTTCGACGTCGTGCTCCACCGCGGCGCCGGCGCCTACATCTGCGGCGAAGAGACGGGGCTCCTGTCCTCCCTCGAGGGGAAGAAAGGGTGGCCCAAGATCAAGCCGCCGTTCCCCGCGATCAAGGGAGCGTTCGGCCACCCCACCCACGTCAACAACGTCGAGACCATCAGGGCGGTGCCGCACATCATCCACCGGGGTGCTGCGTGGTTCGCGAGCCTGGGCACCAAGAGCCAGGGCGGCACCAGGCTGTACTCCGTGTCCGGGCACGTCGTGACGCCCGGAGTGGTCGAAGCGCCGGTGTCGATCACGCTGCGGCAGCTGATCTACGATCGTTGTGGCGGTATCCGTGGAGGCAAGAAGCTCAAGGCCGTGGTGCCGGGCGGCTCGTCGGCCGCCATCCTGACGCCCGACGAGATCGACATCCAGATGGACGTGGAGGGGCCGAAGAGCAAGGGCTCCATGATCGGCTCCGCGGGCATCATCGTGATGGACGAGACCGTGTCCATTCCCGGGGCGCTCATGGTCGTCGCGCGCTTCTACGCCCACGAAAGCTGCGGCCAGTGCACGCCGTGCCGCGAGTCCACCGGATGGATCTACAAGATGTCCCGCCGCATCGTCGAGGGCAAGGGGCGCAAGGAGGACCTGGACACGATCCTGGACGTCGCGAAGCGCGGCGCCGGGACGACCATCTGCGCCTTCTACGACGGCGCCGTCGGGCCGTACATCAGTTACATCGAGAAGTTCCGCGCGGAGTTCGAGGACCTCATCAGGAACACGACCCATGCCTAAGCTCACGATCAACGGGAAAGAGGTCGAGGTCCCGGAAGGGACCAACCTCATCGAGGCCGCGAAGGCCGCCGGCGCGGAGGTGCCGCACTACTGCTACCACCCGGCGCTCTCGATCGCCGGCCAGTGCCGCCTCTGCATGGTGGACATCGACAAAGTGCCGCGCCCGCAGATCGCGTGCAACACCCAGGCGGCCGAGGGCATGGTGGTCCACACGGAGACTGCGCGGATCAAGGAGACCCGGCGCTCGATGATGGAGTTCCACCTGATCAACCACCCGCTGGACTGCCCCGTGTGCGACCAAGCGGGCGAGTGCTTCCTGCAGATCTACTACATGAAGCACGGCCTGTACGACCCGCGGATGACGGACGAGAAGGTCCACAAGCCGAAGGCCGTGCCGCTCGGCCCCCACGTCATCCTCGACGCCGAGCGCTGCATTCTCTGCTCGCGCTGCGTCCGCTACTGCGACGAGGTGACGCAGACCGGCGAGCTCGGCATCTTCCAGCGGGGCGACCACTCGGAGATCGGCCTCTTCCCGGGCAAGGCGATCGAGAACAAGTACTCGGGCAACGTCATCGACATCTGCCCGGTCGGCGCCCTGACGGACCGCGACTTCCGCTTCCAGGTGCGCGTCTGGTACCTCGACACCGCCAAGAGCGTCTGCAACGGCTGCGCCCGCGGCTGCAACATCGAGGTCCACACCAACAAGCACCGCACCCACCACAACGAGGGGCGGCGGGTGGCGCGGCTCAAGCCCCGCTTCAACGCCGACGACAACAAGTGGTGGATCTGCGACGCCGGCCGCTACGGCTTCAAGTGGATGGACGACAAGAGCCGGCTCGTCCAGCCGCTCCATCGCGTGGGCGCGCAGGCCACGGAAGTGTCGTGGGACCGCGCCCTGCCCGAGCTCGTCACGGCGCTCCAGCGCGCCCGGCCCGAGG
>JACORX010000212.1 GCA_016179165.1 Candidatus Rokuibacteriota bacterium
ACCAAGGCCGCCGTGCTCGGTTTCACCCGCGCGCTGGCCGTCGAAGAAGCGCCGCACGGCATCCGCGTGAACGCAGTGTGCCCCGGCGGCACGATCACGCCCTTTCACGTCCGCCGCGCCGCCGCTCAGGGCGTTTCTGAAGCCGAGTTGCGCCGCCAGCGCTCAAAGGACAACCTCCTCGGGCGCTGGGCTGAGCCGCGGGAAGTCGCGTACCCCATTCTCTTTCTTGCCTGCGATGAGTCCTCCTACGTCACCGGCGCCACTGTCATGGTGGACGCCGGCAAGTCCATCCTTTAATCAGTGGTGGAGCGGTGCGCGTGCTGCATCGTGGGCGGCGGGCCGGCGGGGATGATGCTGGGGCTCCTGCTGGCCCGCGCCGGCGTGGACGTCCTGGTCATCGAGAAACACGCCGACTTCCTCCGTGATTTCCGCGGCGACACCATCCATCCCTCCACCCTCGAGGTGATGCACGAGCTGGGCATGCTGGACGACTTCCTCGCGCTGCCCCACCAGGAAGTGCGGGAGCTCCACACGCAGGTGGGCGACGTGCGAGTGCCCGTCGCGGACTTCACCCATCTGCCGACGCGCTGCAAGTTCGTGGCGTTCATGCCGCAGTGGGACTTCCTCGACTTCCTCGCTGCCCGCGCAGCCCGCTACCCGCCCTTCCGCCTCTGGATGCGGGCCGAAGTGACCGGGCTGCTCGAGAAGGCGGGGCGGGTCGTGGGCGTCGAGGTCATGACTCCCGAGGGCCCGCGCGAAGTCCGCGCCAATCTCGTCATCGGCGCCGATGGGCGGCATTCGGTGGTGCGGGCGAAGGCGGGGCTCGAGGTGCTGGAGTTCGGCGCGCCGATGGACGTGCTGTGGTTCAGGCTGTCCAGGCACCAGGATGACCCCGTCGCGAGCATGGGCCGCTTCGGTGACGGGCGGATCTTTGTCCTGATTGACCGTGGCGCCTACTGGCAGTGCGGCTACGTCATCGCCAAGGGCACGATTGACCCGATCCGCCGGCAGGGCATCGAGGCGTTCCGTGAGAGCATCGCGCGCATGGCGTCGTTCCTGCGGGACCGGGTAGGGGAGCTCCGCAACTGGGCGGACGTGAGCCTCCTGACCGTGCGGGTGGACCGCCTCGCACGGTGGTATCGCCCCGGACTCCTCTGCATCGGGGATGCCGCGCATGCGATGTCCCCGGTCGGAGGCGTCGGCATCAACCTGGCGCTCCAGGACGCAGTCGCCGCCGCCAACCTGCTGGCAGCGCCGCTCATAGACGGACGCTCGAGGGTGGAAGACCTGGCCCGAGTTCAGCGGCGGCGAGAGATGCCCACGCGCGTCACTCAGTGGCTTCAGGTGCAGGCGCAGAAGCGGGTCATCGCGCCCGTGCTCGCCGGCGCGGCGCCCACGAGGCTGCCACTCGCGCTCCGGCTCCTGCGTCGCTTCGCAATCCTCCGCCGCATCCCGGCTCGGCTCATCGGGATCGGCGTGCGCCCCGAGCACGTGAAGGCGCCCGCCCTCCGCGGGTGAATCCTCGATGCGCTGGGGTTCGGGCTGTCAGAGGGCGAGGCACCAGCCCTCGATGGCTTCACGCATGGCCTCGGGCTGCTCGGTCGGGATCCAGTGCCGCGCTGCCAGGGAGATCACCCGACAGTCCCCGAGCCGCTCCAGGAGACGCCGGGTCACCGCCGGGTCGGTGAAGCTGCCGCCTGGAGTGACAAGGGCGAGCGCCGACGCGCGGATCACCTGGAGATCGGGGATCGGGCCGGTGAGCGCGATGAGTGCCTGCAGGTAGACGGCGGTCGCCGTCGTGCGCAGGTCGAGCAGGGGAGAGGCGTAGCGGGCGAGAGCCTCGGCCGAGCCGCGCTGGACCATGAGGTCACGGGTCTCGCGGTCGAGCACCTCGAGATCGAGTGTGGCGAGCCGCCGCCGGTGAAGGCCGAGCGCGTTCAGCGCCCGGGCGAGCCCTGCGACCGCGATGAAGAGAGGCCTGACCTGGGCGAGGCGCCGCATGCCTCCCGTGAGCGCCGGCCGGAACACGGGCTCGATGAGCACGAGCCCAGCGGTACGCTCCGGGCGGCGAACGGCGAACTCCGTCGCGATGCCCGCGCCGAGGCAGTGCCCCGCGATCACCGCTCGACCATAGCCCTCGGCGGTGAGGACGCCGGCCAGGTCCGCGCACCACTCGGCCATCCCGATGCGCCCGCGGTGAAGCGACAGGCCGTGGCCGCGGAGGTCGAGGCGCAGAAGGTCCCAGGAATTCCTGAGCGAGGTGCGCCCGACGAACTCCGTCCACCGGGTCATGTTGCTGCCAACGCCGTGGAGCAGCACCAGGAGCCGGCGCGGCGCCCCCGGCCGCCAGAGCCGGTACGCGATGGCCGCGCCGTCGGGCATCGTCAGCGTCCGGAGGGTGTCTCCCGCGCGATCGATCGCGCTATCCGACCGGGTCGATGGGCGTGGAAAGGCCGCGCTGGGCTTCGATGACCTCGCTGACGGCCTCGAGACGATCGAGCACCTGTTGCACCGTCCAGCGCCACGGATCGCGTTCCATCGGTGCGCCTCCTCACGGGTGGTGCCCACACGGGGCGCGCGGGTCGAGCCGCATGATACCACCGGCCGCGTTGACAAGGCCGTCGGGGCTGTGGTTACCTCGTCGCTGCCGGCAGGAGGATGGACGGCGTAGCCCACCCCCCGGCGAAGGCTCAACATCTGGAACGTTCCGAGGAGGAGCCCATGAGGTTCTTGCGCCGTTGTTCAGCCGCGTGTGTGGCCGTGTCCGTGATGTGGTGTCTCGCCGGCGCTCCGCAGCCCGCGGGCGCTCAGACCGTCCTCAAGGTCGTCATGCACTCAGACCTCAAGATCGTGGACCCGATCTGGACCACCGCCTACATCGTCCGCAACCACGGCTACATGGTCTACGACACGCTCTTCGCCACGGACGCCAAGGGCGAGATCAAACCCCAGATGGTGGGCAAGTACGACATCAGCGCGGACAAGCTGACCTACACCATGACGCTCCGTGACGGGCTCGTCTGGCACGACGGCAAGCCGGTGACGGCCGAGGACTGCGTCGCGTCGATCAAGCGCTGGGCCCAGAAGGACACGATGGGGCAGAAGATGATGTCCTTCGTGAAGGACCTCGTCGTCGTGGACGCCAAGACCTTCAAGATCGTGTTGAAGGAGCAGACGGGCTTGGTCCTCCCGGCCCTCGGCAAGCCCAGCTCGAACGTGCCGTTCATGATGCCGAAGCGCGTGGCCGACACGCCCGCGAGCGAGCAGATCTCGGACTTCACGGGCTCGGGACCGTTCGTGTTCAAGAAGGACGAGTGGAAGCCCGGCGACAAGACCGTCTACGTCAAGTTTGCCCAGTACAAGCCGCGCAGCGAACCTGCCTCCGCGATGGCCGGCGGCAAGGTGGTCAAGGTGGACCGCGTCGAGTGGCGCGCGATCAGCGACCATCAAACGGCGATCAATGCGCTGCTGGCGGGCGAGATCGACTATATCGAGTCGCCCCCGCACGACCTCCTGCCGGTGCTGAAGAAGGACACCAACGTCACCCTGGTGACCTCGAACCCGCTGGGGAACCAGTACGCGTTTCGCTTCAATGCGCTCGCCAAGCCATTCGACAATGCCAAGATCCGGCAGGCGGTGATGATCGCCCTCAACCAGAAGGACTTTCTCGATGCCGTCATCGGCGACCCGGCCTACTACAAGGTCTGCAAGGCGCTCTTCCCGTGCGGCTCGCCGAACGAGTCGTTCAAGGGCATGGAAGGCCTCCTCGACTCGAACGTCGAGAAGGCCAAGGCCCTGCTCAAGGAAGCGGGCTACGACGGCACGCCAATCGTTCTGATGCACTCGACCGACCTGGCGGTGTTGGCGAACCTGGCGCCGGTGGCGAAGAACCTCTTGGAGAAGGCCGGCTTCAAGGTGGACATGCAGTCCATGGACTGGCAGACGCTGGTTGCCCGGCGCGCGAAGAGGGACCCGCCGGCGCAGGGCGGCTGGCATGCGTTCCTGACCTCGTGGGTCGCCGCCGACATCCTGAACCCGATCGGCGCGGGCTTCATCAACGCCTCTTGCGACACGGCCATGTTCGGCTGGCCCTGCGACAAGGAGCTCGAATCACTCCGCGATCAGTACGCGCGCGAGACGAATCCGGCCAGGCTCAAGCAGATCGCCGAGGCGGTGCAGGTGCGGGAGACGCAGTATCCGACGCATGTCTGGCTGGGGCAGTGGTACGGGCCCGTCGCCACTCGTAAGAGCGTAGCCGGCCTGATTCCGGCGCCCGCGACGGTCTTCTGGGGCATCGAGAAAACAGGCCGCTGAGCGACTCCGTGCGCCCCGCCCGGTCGTTAGCGCGGCCGGCGGGGCGCTCTCTGTCCCATGCTGGGCTATATCGTCCGCCGCATCCTCGCAACGATCCCGGTCGTCACTGTCGTGGCCGTCTTTGTCTTTCTCCTGCTGCGCTTGACCGGCGGCGACCCCGCCGCGATCATCGCCGGCGACAGCGCGACCACCCAGCAGGTGGCCGAGATTCGGGTCAAGCTCGGCCTCGAGCGGCCCATCGTCGAGCAGTTCGTCATCTGGGTGGGCAGGATCCTCCGCGGTGATTTCGGCGAGTCGTTCTTCTTCAAGAAGCAGGTCGCCGAGCTGATCCGGGACCGTCTCGAGCCCACGGCGGCGCTCGCGGTCTGCACCCTCCTGCTCGCGGTGGCTATCGCCGTGCCGCTCGGCATCGCCGCGGCCGCCATGCGAGGGACCTGGATCGACCGCGCGGTGATGGGGTTTGCGGTGCTCGGCTTCTCGGTGCCGGTCTTCGTGATCGGCTACCTGCTCATTTACCTCTTCGCGATCCAGCTCGCCTGGCTGCCGGTGCAGGGGTACCAGCGGCTCGCCGAGGGCTTCTGGGGCTTCCTCCAGCGGCTGATCCTGCCGAGCGTGACGTTGGCCGTGATCTACGTGGCACTGATCGCGCGCATCACCCGCACCAGCGTCCTCGAGGTGCTGGGCACCGACCACGTCCGCACGGCGCGGGCGAAGGGCCTGGGCGAGGGCGCCGTGCTGCTGCGCCACGTGCTCCGCAACGCCGCCGTGCCCATCGTCACTGTCATCGGCCTGGGCGTCGCGCTCCTGATCGGCGGCGTGGTCGTGACCGAGTCCGTCTACGGCATCCCGGGCCTCGGCCGGCTGACCGTGGACGCCGTGCTCGCGCGCGACTACCCGACCGTGCAGGCCGTCATCCTGCTCTTCTCCGTCGCCTACGTCCTGATCAACCTCCTCGTGGACCTGACGTACACCTTCCTCGATCCGAGGATCCGGTATTGAAAGCGGCGCGGAACCGGAGCGTGCTGATGGGAGGGACGATCCTCGCCGTCATCCTGCTGATCGGCCTCACCGCGCCGTTCCTCGGCACGCGCGATCCTTCACAGATTGACCCGGTCTCGCGCAACAAGCGGCCCGGGGCCGTCCGCGTCTTGACGGGCGCCGACGGGCGTCAGGTATCGACGACCTACTGGATGGGTACGGACAGCCTCGGGCGCGACATCTACAGCCGGGTGCTCTACGGCGCCCGCGTCTCGCTGCTGGTCGGCGTCACCGTGGCGCTCATCAGCGTGGCCGCGGGACTCGTGATCGGCCTCCTCGCCGGCTATCTCCGCTGGCTCGACGGCTTCGTCATGCGCATCATGGACGGGCTCATGGCGATGCCCGCGATCCTGCTCGCCATCGCGCTCGTCTCGCTCTCCACGGCGGGGCTGCGCGCGGTCATCCTCGCCATCGTCATCCCTGAGGTGCCGCGCGTGGTCCGGCTCGTGCGCTCGGTCGTGCTGTCGATCCGCGAGGAGCCCTACGTGGAAGCGGCGATCGCGCTCGGCGCTCGCACGGTGCCGCTGATCGTACGCCACGTGCTACCGAACGCGCTGGCGCCGCTCATCGTCCAGGCGACCTACGTCTGCGCCTCCGCGATCGTGATCGAGGCGATCCTGTCCTTCCTGGGTGTCGGGATCCCGCCGGAGACGCCGACCTGGGGCAACATCATGGCCGAGGGGCGCGCGCTCTTCCGCGTCTTTCCCCACAACATTCTCTTCCCGGGCATCTTTCTGGCGGCGACGGTGCTCGCCGTGAATATCATGGGCGACGGGCTACGCGACAGCCTCGACCCGAGGCTGCGCAAGCGGCTCTGAGGAGGCCCTCTCCTTGACAGGCCCGAAGAGGCCGTCATACACTGC
>JACORX010000240.1 GCA_016179165.1 Candidatus Rokuibacteriota bacterium
GCCCAGGTAGTAGCCGGCGAAGGGGAGCGCGATGAGCGCCGACAGCCCCACGAAGTTCCCCACGTGGCCCATCCAGTCCTAGTGGGCGCGGTCCGCCTCGCTCCGGGCCCCCAGGAACTTGACGGCCGCGAAGAACAGCATGGCGTAGACGTAGAAGGTCTCGTGGAAGATCCCGGTGAGGACGGCCATGAAGCGCGGGTAGAGGACGAAGGCGAACAGGCCGCCGAAGGCCGCCGTGGTCGAGAAGGCCGCGGAGAGGAGCCTGGTGAACTCGTGCGCCAGATCATCGTAACGCCGCTCCCGGGTGCGCCAGCCGACCACTTCCACGATGGAGGCGAAGATCGGGACGCCGAGCACGAAGGCACCGAACATCAGGTGCAGCTCGGCCACGACCCAGACGACGACGCGCGAGCTCGCGCCGAAGGCGCTGCGGTACGCCGGGCCTCCCGTCTCCCCCGCGGGCGTGGCGCCCGACCCCGTGGCGGCCATCACCGCCGGGGCGAGGAAGAGGAGCACGAGCGCGCAGAGCAGGACGTGGCGGGCTCGCCGATCCACCGGAGCCTGGGGTCGGGCGCCTCGATCTCCACCGGGAAGGCCCCAGAAGCGGGCGATGGCCCCTCACCCCCGAACGAGCGTGACCGCGACGCCCAGACTCTTCGCCGACCGGGACAGGTCTCGGTCCGCGGTCGCCAGACGGAGTCCCTCCGCGTCGGCCAGGGCGAGGTGCAGGGCATCGAGTGCCCGAAGCGGCAGCGTGAACCGGGCCAGCCAGGCGCGGGCGCCCTCGTAGTGCCGCCGCTGGACCGCGACGCGCGCGTAGAGGCCCGCCTGAAGATGGTCGAGAAACCGCTCGCCGGTCCGCGTGGCGTCCGCGGCTGACATCTCTCGCGCGCGGACCTTTCTCGCCAGCGCAGAGAAGAACTCGACCTCGACCAGGTCGCTGACGGCGGGGCGCGGGTCGCCGCGGAGCGTCCGCTCGGCCACCCGGCTCATGGCTTCCGGGCAGTAGTACGGCACCAGGAGGCTGGTGTCGATGTACATCAGTAGCGCCCTTCCCGGCGAGCGTGGACGACGACCCGGCTCACCGGCTCGCCCGTCACGCGAATCGATGCCCTGAACGAGCCCAGGGCCGGCAGCCGCCTCCCTCTTCGCTTCGGAGGAACCAGCCGGGCGACCTCCCGCCCGCGCCGGACCACGGAGACCTGGGTGCCCGACGAGACCTCGTCGAGGAGGACCTTGAGCCTCTTGCGCGCCTCGGCAACACTCACCGTTTTCATTGTCGGATCCTCCTGTACAAACGAATTGTACACCACCGGGACCCCGCCACCTGCCGCCGCGCGACCAGGACGGGTCGGACTGAGAATGCGCGTGCCGATGATCGGCCGCCCACTTCGGGAGCGTCATCGAAACCGGAACCATCGCACGTTGTCTTTTGAGGCCCGTTCGGCGACAATCGCCGAGTGATGATACCTGCCGCGGAGCGGAGCGCCCGGGCATGAGCCGGGCCGCGGCACTGCTCGCCGCGCTCCTCGCCCTCCTCGCCGCGGTCCCGGCGGGAGCCGCGGACTACGCCGGCCCGCTCATCGACGCGCACTCGCATGTGTCGAGCGCCGGGGCGGTGGATGCCTACGTCGAGGCCATGAAGCGGCACAACGTGAGTCGCGTGGTTCTGCTGGCCGTGGGCGGCGAGCAGAAGGACGATCCCGCCTGGCTGGCCGCCGCCGCGCGCAAGCATCCCGACCGCGTCATCGCCGGCCTGTCGCTGCCCGACCCCACCGGCGAGGGCGCCGCCGCGCGTCTCGATGCCGCGCTTGAGAAGAGCCGCGCCCGGGTGGTGGGCGAGGTCCACATGCGCCAGGTGGGGAGGAAGGTCTTCGACCGCGACCCGTCCGGCGCCGCCTTCGGCCGGATCCTCGCGGTCTGCGCTCGGCACGGCGTCCCCATCGTGATCCACTACGAGCTGACCGACGCGGCGGCGGCCGCGCTGGACCGGGCGCTCGCCGCGCACCGGAAGGCCACGGTGATCCTCGCGCACGCCGGCGAGGGGCCGCCCGCCCGCGTGGACGGACTCTTGACCCGCAGCCCCAACCTCCTTGTGGATCTCTCCGGTATGCACTTCCAGCGCACGCCCGCGCTCGCCTCCGAGACCGGGCCGATGAACCCCACATGGAAGGCGCTCATCGAGCGAATGCCGGAGCGCTTCCTGATGGGCGTGGACGTGTGGTCGCCGCGGCTCTTCGCGCCGGCGATGCTGGACCGGCTCCTGATCTGGACCCGACGGGTGCTCGGGGAGCTGAGGCCGGAGACGGCGGAGCGCCTGGCGCATCGGAACGCCGCGAGGGTGTTCCGCCTCGAGTAGCGGACACGCTACTTCAGATCGAATTCGACCGTCACCGATCCCTTGACGGGGATCGTCACGTTCTTCGTGACGGTCCGCGGCTCGTCGTAGATGGGGCGCCCGTCCTTGTCCGCCCCCGTCTGCCGGAAGCCCTCGTGCCACATGGTGACCGTGTAGGCGCCGGGCGGCACCTGATCGATGCGGAAGGCCCCGCGCTCGTCGGTCACCGTGACATAGGGGCTGTCGTGGACCACCATCCAGGCGAACATGTGAGGGTGGGCGTCGCAGAGGACTCGCACGACGCCGGGCTTGGACAGCCGCTTGGTGATCTCCACAGCCTGGTCCTTCACCGGCAGCGCGAGGTTGAAGACCGTCCTGCCGGCCAGGAGCCCGTGGGTGTTGTGGAGCATCGCGTCCGAGTTCCGGATGCGCGCCCGCCCACCCGCCATGACGCCCACCACGTGCGGGACGAAGAGGCAGCCGCTATTGTCGAGCATCACCTCGGCGCCGGCCTTCTTCCCGCGCGTGATGCCGTTGATCATCACCACGCTGCCCCGAACGCCCCGGCCCGCGCCCACGACCAGCGCCTCGGAGACCTTCTGGTCGCCGCACACGTCACGGTTCTTGTTCACGCGGAGCGGGTCGAGCGAGGGCGGCGCGCCTGAGTACTTGACGTTACCCGCGAGCGTCCCGCCGTCGGCGACGCTCGCCTCCTCGTAGGCCCCCGCGGCAGGCGCGAGCCCGAGGACGGCCAGGAGCCCCGCGAGCAGCGGCGCGCCGATCCGCCGCATCACCGCGGCCTGAGCGCCATGCCGTGGGGCGCCCGCCCAACAGGAATGACCTTGACCTGGGTGTGCGTCCGGAGGTCGATGACGCTCACGAGGTCCGCGTGGCGGTTCGTCACGAGCGCGTGGCGTCCCGAGGGCTCCATGGTCACCAGATCGGGGTACCCCTTCTGCGGGATGGTGGCCACGATCTTGTCGTCCGCGGTCCGCACCACGACGATTCGGTCGGCCTTGCGGAGCGTCGTGTAGAGGAAGGCCCCGTCGAGGGTGAGCGTGGCCTCGTGCACGACGCCGGGCAGCCCGATTTCCCCGGCGACCTTGTTCGTCGCCGTGTTGATCTTGAGGATGTTCTTGTTCTCCCC
>JACORX010000012.1 GCA_016179165.1 Candidatus Rokuibacteriota bacterium
CCTTGCCGGCCGGGGGGCGCCGCGGCGATTGCCCCGCGGACAGCGCTGGTGTAGACTCCCGCGCATGGCAAAGAAGAAGACCGCTTCGAAGAAGGTCGCGAAGAAGCCCGTAGCGAAGAAGCCGGCAGCGAAGAAGGCGTCGGCCCGGAAGCCGGCGGCGAAGGCCTCGTCTCGCAAGGTCGCCGCCTACACGCCGAAGCCCGTGACCGGCATCGGCTGGGCGCCATTCCGCTACCCCCTCCCGCTCATCTAGCGGCAGGCGACCGATAAGGGCCCATGTGCTTCGTTGGCGCCCTCGGCTGCGGGCTCAACGGAGAGAGACTACGCCTCGCCCGCAGCCGTCGGGCGCCGCCTCGCATCTGGGCCCTTCTCGCCGCCCTGCGCCGGCCGGTGGTCCTGGTTTTGCCGGGCGGTTGACCCGCCGCATCGGGTCTGCTACGGTCTCGGCGTCAATGTTGTCCGGGCGGCCCGCCGGGTGCGGGCCCCAGGGAAGGCGGTGCGAATCCGCCGCGACCCCGTCACTGTAATCGGGGACGAAACCCACAGCAGTGCCACTGGTCCCTTCGGTTCGGAGCCGGGAAGGCGTGGGGAGTAGGACGATCCGAGAGCCAGGAGACCTGCCCGGGCACTCCCACTCCAACCGGTCTTCGCGGGAGGACCCGGGTGAGCCTCGCCCATCGCTCCGATCTCATCCTGGGAGGTGTCCGCAGCGGCAAGAGCCGCGAGGCCCTCCGCCTGGCCGCCGCGATGCCCCGGAGCTCGCGCGGCGCCTTCCTCGCCACGGCCCAGGCTCTCGACGGCGACATGGAAGCGCGGATCGCGCGCCACCGCGCCGAGCGACCCGCGGGCTGGGCCACGATCGAGGAGCCGTACGACGTGGTGGCGGCCTGCGAGAGCCTCGCGGGCAGGGTGGACGTGGTCGTCCTCGACTGCGTGACGCTCTGGGTCGCCAACCTCCTCCTGCGAGGTGACGAAGAGAAGACCATCCTGGCCGCGGCTGACGCGCTGGCGGACTTCCTGGCCGAGCGGCGCTTCTCGCTCGTCATCGTGTCCAACGAGGTCGGCGCCGGCTTGCATCCACCGACGGAGGTGGGCCTGCGCTTTGGCGACGCGCTCGGCGGCGTCAACCAGCGAATCGCCGCCGCCGCGGACCGCGTCCGCTACATGGTCGCCGGCCTGCCCATGACCATCAAGGACCTCCCACTGCCGGAGCCTTCCCGTGAACGTCCTCCCGAAGCTCCTTGACCGCATCGTGGCGCCCGACGGCGCCGCGGGGCTCCAGGCTCAGCGGGCACTCGACCAGCTGACCAAGCCGCCGGGAAGCCTCGGCCGCCTCGAAGAGCTGGCCCGGGGTCTCAGCGAGATGTCGGGCCGGTTCCCGTTCCAGGCGAGGCGCTGCGTGATCTTCACGCTCGCGGCCGACCACGGCGTGGTCGCCGAAGGGGTGAGCGCCTACCCGCAGATCGTCACGGCCCAGATGGTCGAGAACTTTCTCCAGGGCGGCGCGGCGGTCAACGTGCTGGCGCGCCACGTGGGAGCTCCGGTGGTAGTGGCCGACCTGGGCGTGGCGTCGATGGTGCCCGGGCGCCCAGGGCTCGTCAGCCGAAAAATCGGCCCCGGCACGCGCAACATGGCGACGGGCCCGGCCATGACGCGCGAGGAGGCCTTGGCGGCAATCGAGGTGGGCATCGGGCTCGTCGACGCGGAGCGCGGCAACGGTCTCGACGTGATCGGCACGGGGGAGATGGGCATCGGCAACACCACCGCGGCGAGCGCCGTGGTGGCCGCGCTCACCGGCGCGCCCGCCGCAGCCGTCACGGGCACGGGCACGGGCGTGGACGACGAGGGGCGCCTGCGCAAGATCGCCGTCATCACGCGGGCGCTCGCCGTCAACCGCCCTCAGCCCGCCGACGGCGTCGACGTGCTGGCCAAGGTGGGCGGCTTCGAGATCGCGGGGCTCTGCGGCGTCATCCTGGCGGGCGCGGCCTGGCGCATCCCGGTCATCCTCGATGGGTTCATCGCTGGCGCCGCGGCGATGGTCGCGGTGCGCCTCAAGCCTGACGCGGGCCACTACCTCATCGCCTCCCACCGCTCCACAGAGTCCGGCCACAACTACGTGCTGAACGCTCTCGGGCTCGAGCCGTACCTCGACCTCCAGATGCGCCTGGGCGAGGGTACGGGCTCGGCGCTCTGCATCGGCCTTGCCAAGGCTGCCACGAAGATCCTGGGCGAGATGGCGACCTTCAAGTCGGCCGGCGTGACCGAGCGCTCTCTGTGACGGCCCTCTGCCGGTCCCTTGTCCTGTCGTTCTGCTTCCTGCCCGGGATCGCGCAGGCGCTGACTGTCGTGGACCAGACGGGTCACGCGGTGACCCTGACGGCCGCGCCCCGCCGCATCGTGTCGCTGGTGCCGGGTGTGACCGAGATTCTCTTCGCCATCGGCGCCCAGGACGCTCTCGTCGGCGTCACCGATTTCTGCGATTTCCCGTTGGAGGCCAGGCGCAAGGCCCGTGTGGGTGACATGCTCGCGCCGAACCTCGAGATCCTGGTCGGCCTCAGGCCCGACGTAGTCGTGGCGACCCGGTCGGGCAACCGCGAGGAAACCTTCGACCAGCTCAAGCGGCTGGGCCTGCCGGTCTATCTCGTTGACGAGCCGCCCTCCATCGCCGACCTGCTGCGAATGGTCGGCGGCCTGGGCCAGCTGACCGGCCGCCGCGATGCCGCCGCGGTGGTCGCGGCAGGCATCGAGCGGCGCATCACGGCGGTCCGGGAGCGTGTCGCCGGCCGGCCGCACCCGCGCGTGCTCTACGTCCTGTGGCCCGAGCCCCTCATCGTGCCCGGGCGAGGCTCGCTCGTCTCCGAGCTGATCGCGTCGGCGGGCGGCGAGTCGGTCACCGCGGACCAGGCCCAGGGCTATCCCCGCATGAGCCTGGAGGCCGCGGTGGGGCGTGCGCCGGAGGTCATCATCCTGGCGCGTCATGGCGCCAGGACGGGGCCTGCGGTGCGCGAGCAGTGGCAGCGCCTCGAGAGCCTGCCCGCCATCAGGAGCGGGCGGCTGTACGCGGCCGACGGGGACCTCCTGCACCGCTATGGTCCGCGTGTCGTAGACGGGCTCGAGCTCCTCGCGCGTCTCATTCATCCGGAGGCATTCAAATGAGGGCCGAAGGCAGTCACATGACGGGCGGGGCCAGGCTGGCATGGATCTGCGGCGGCCTATTGGTTATCTTGTCCGTCGTGGTCCTCGGCTCGCTCCTCGTCGGTGCCGCGCCGGTCGCGCCGGCGACGGTCTTCGAGCTCATCACCGGCCGCGGCCCGGGCCAGGGCACCGAGCGCACCGTGGTCCTCGCCATCAGGCTTCCGCGCATCGCCGCCGCGGTGCTCGCCGGCGCCGCGCTGGCCGTCGCGGGCGCTGGCTTCCAAGGCCTCACGCGCAATCCGCTGGCGGACCCCTCGATCCTGGGCGTCTCAGGCGGCGCTGCGTTCGGCGTGGTGCTGGGCCAGGTGTCGGGGCTCGGGCAGGGGATCGTGGAGGCGCTGGGGCTCACCGCCCTCGGCTTCGCGGGCGCTCTCGTCGCGGGGGTGGCCGTGTACCTGATCGCGTCGAGCGCGGGCGGGCTGCCGGTGCACACGCTGCTCCTCGCGGGCGTGATCGTCGGCATCTTCTTTTCCGCCGCGATCACCGTGCTGATCTCGATCGTGGACACCAACCGCCTCGGCGGCGTCATTTACTGGCTCCTCGGCAGCGTGGCGCCCATTCCGCCGGCCGCGCTCGGCGTGTTCGCCCTCGCGACCGCGGCCGGCCTCTGGCTGGTCCTGGGCCAGGCCCGCGCGCTCAACCTCCTGGCGCTGGGCGACGAGGGCGCCCTCGAGCTGGGCGTGGACGCGCAGCGCGTGAAGCGGCGCGTCTTCGCCGGCGCGGCGCTCCTCACGGGTACCGTCGTCGCCTTCGTCGGGCCCATCGGCTTCGTCGGCCTCGTCGTGCCCCAGGCGCTCCGGATGCTGCTCGGCCCCGACAACCGCGTCCTCGTCCCCGCGGCCCTGCTCGCGGGCGGCGCGTTCCTCTTGGTAGCCGACACGTTGGCGCGCACCGTGGTGGCCCCCGCCGAGCTGTCTGTGGGAGTGCTGACGTCCTTCTGCGGCGCGCCCGTGTTCATCTGGCTCCTGCGCTCACGCGCGGGGCGGACCTCGCCGTGACGCCGCTCTGCGAGTTCCGCCACGTGGGCTTCGCCTATCCGGTCGGGGCCCACGGGCGACCGCCCTTCGAGATCCGCGATCTGAGCTTCTCGCTGGCGCCGGGCGAAGTGCTGGGGCTCATCGGCCCGAATGCTGCGGGCAAGACCACGGTGATCCGCCTGCTGTCGCGGGTGCTCGACCCGTCGCGCGGGGAGATCTTCCTTGCCGGCCGGCCGGCGTCACGGCTCGGCAGGGCGGCGGTCGCCCGGCAGGTTGCCGTCGTGCCGCAGGACGTGCCGCAGGGGTTCCCGTACACCGTCGAACAGCTCGTCCTGATGGGCCGCTTCCCGCACGCGCCGGGCCGCTTCTTCGAGAGCCGGGAAGATCTCGAGATCGCCCGCGAGGTGATGGCGATCACCGGGGTCGAGACGCTCGCCGCCGAGGCCCTGGACCGCCTGTCGGGCGGCGAGCGCCAGCGGGTGGTGCTCGCCCGTGCGCTCGCTCAGCGCCCGCGGCTCCTCGTGCTCGACGAGCCGACGGCGCACCTGGACCTTCGCTACCAGGCGGAGTGCGTGGCGCTGTTGAGAAGGCTCCACAAGGACGATGGGCTGGGTATCCTCCTCGTCTCACACGACCTCAACATGGCCGCCGAAGTCTCGGACCGGTTGCTGCTCATGGCCGGAGGTGCCGCCGTGAGCGCCGGGACGCCGGAAGACGTCATGCAGGAGTCGGTGCTCGAGGCCGTCTACAGCTGCCGCGTGGTTGTGGACAAGCACCCCGCCACGCGGCGACCGACGGTCAACGTGGTCTGGCCCGACGGGAGGTGATAACAGCGCGCGCGAAGTGACGAGTCGCGGTCCAAGGGAAGCCGGTGAGAAGCCGGCACGGTCCCGCCACTGTGAGTGGGGAGCCACGCCCGTATCCGCTACGGAAGCCACTGGGAGCGATCCCGGGAAGGCCGGGCGGCGGCGACGATCCACGAGTCAGGAGACCAGTCCGCGACAGGGAAGTTCACGCCCCCTTTCGACAGAAAAGGAGCGGTCATGCGACAGGTACTTGGAGCCATGTTGACGTTGATGCTGGCGCTGGCAGTGCCCGCGGCGGCGCAGGAGACGAAGCAGGAGACGAAAAAGGTAGACCCGGTCGTGGTGACGGCGACGATGGTCGACACGCCGGCCGAGCAGCTGGGCGTCGCCCTGACCGTGGTGACGGGAGAGGACCTCAAGACCTACCAGTACTCGACGCTCGACGACGCGTTCCGGAGCATCCCGGGCGTCAATGTCGTCCAGCAGGGCAGCTACGGCAAGCTGTCGACCCTGAGCATCCGCGGCGCCAACTCGAGCCAGGTGCTGATTCTCGTGGACGGGGTCCGCGTGTCGAGCCCGACGGTCGGCCAGACGGACCTTTCCGACATCTCGCCCGACCTGATCGAGCGCATCGAGGTCATCCGCGGCCCCCAGTCCACGCTGTACGGCGCCGACGCCATCGGCGGCGTGGTCAACATCATCACCAAGAAGGGCACCGGTCCCTTCTCCGCCACCGTCGAGAACATGGGCGGCAACTACGATACCCTCCACAACAAGATCTCGCTCGGCGGGGCGTACAAGATCTTCAACTACTCGCTGTCGGGCTCGCACCTCGAGAGCAACGGACAGTTCCAGAACGACAATTCGAACATCAATGCGGTCAGCGGGCGGGTCGGCGTCTCGCTGCCCTTCGACAGCTCGCTCGCCTTCGTCTACCGCTACAACAAAACCGACACCGGCGTGCCGGTCAAGGGCGTCTTCCCGCCTCCCCAGCCGGTCGACCCCATCATCAACCCCAACGCCAAGCAGCAGACCGAGACCACGGTGATGAGCCTCGAGGGCAAGACGCGCCCGGTCGAGTGGTGGGAGAGCCGCGCGCGCATCTCACGCTACACAAACAACCAGGGCTTCCAGGACCCGGTCGATCCCGGCTTCGACTTCGACTTTCCCTTCCGGTCGCAGGTGGACGTGGAGCGCCGGGAAGCCGAGTGGCTCAACTCGATCTTCCTCGGGAAGTGGAGCACGACCACGGTTGGGTTCGGCTACCGCCACGAGGAGGGGGACAACAAGGGCGTGTTTCGCACCGCGCGCCACGTGCCGTGGGTGCTCTTCGAGGAGCAGCTGCGCTTCTTCGACCGACTGTTCATCACGGGCGGCTTCCGGATCGAGGACGACAGCGTGTTTGGCCAGGCTACCACGGCGCAGGGATCGGTCGCCTTCGTCATCAAGGAGACCGGCACGCGGCTGCGCGGGAGCGCCGGCACGGGCTTCCGCGCTCCAACGTTCAACGACCTCTTTTTCCCGGATTTCGGCAATCCCGATCTGCTGCCCGAGCGCAGCCAGTCCTGGGACGTGGGTGTGGACCAGAATCTCTGGCAGAACCGCATCCGGCTCAAGCTGAGCTACTTCGCCACCAACTTCTCCGACGCGATCGTGTGCTGCGTGCCGCTGCCGACGGCTCCCTTCGGTGGTCCGGTCAACGCCGGACGGGCTCGGTCGAAGGGCGTCGAGGCGGGCGGCGAGGTGGACATCCTGCCGAACCTCGTGGCCTCGTTCGCCTACTCGTACACCGACACGGACAACCTCTCGACCAACCGGCCCCTGGCGCGCATCCCGCGCAACGCGGGCAGCGCCGGGTTGACCTGGGAGCCCATCCCGCGCCTCTCCCTCTTCGCCCAGGTCTACGTCGTGAGCAGGCAGTTCGACAGCTACGGCGACCTCTACAACAGCGGCCACACGCGGGTGGACGCCGGCGGGACGTACCGCCTGCTCGACCGGTTCGGCTGGCTCCAGCGCCTCGAGCTGGTCGCGCGCGCGCAGAACATCCTCAACGAGAAATACGCCGAGGTGCACGGGTTTCCTGCGCTCGGCGCCAACTTCCTGGTCGGCCTGCGGGCCGGGTTCTGAGCAGGACGTGGAGCGGAACGGATGATTCGCTGGGGCCGAGGGCTGGCGCTCCTGGGTTCCGCCGCGCTGCACCTTGGCGCCCTCGCGGCGGTCCTGTCGCTCGCCGCCGGCCTCCGCCAGCCTGAGCCGCTCTTCGTCGATCTGACCGCCGCCGCTCCCGCCGCCGCCGGGCGCGCGGCGGCAGCCGCTCCGCCTCTTGGTCGAGAGAATGTGGTCCCGCCGGCCCGCGAAACTCCGCGTGCGCAGGCGCCCGCTCCTCGAGCCTCCGCTCCCTCAGCGCCCGAGGAACCTGCCGAGCCGACGCCGGCCTCGACGCCGTCGTTCTCCGCCTCCCGGGAGCCGGCGGCTGCCGACCAGGGAGCTCCCCCGAGCGCCCCTGACATGGATGGGGGCGCGGTCAGGGGAGCTCCCCCGACCGCCCCTGATCGGGATGGGGGCGCAGTCAGTGGAGTCTCCAGCGACGCGCCCGTGCACACGGGACATCCCTCCGGCGTCATCGGTGGAGGCGGCTCCCGGCTCGCTCTCGCCGGTCCAGGCACGGGCCGCGGTGAGGTGCCCGCTGAGTTCGGGCCCTATCTCGCGCGCTTTCGCGAGCGCATTCAGGAGTTGGTGGTCTACCCGCTGGCGGCCCGGCGGCGCGGGCTCGCCGGCCGCGTCGAGATCGAGCTGCTCCTCGAGCCCTCCGGCCGCGTGCGCGACGTCGCCGTGGTCGCGTCGTCCTCCCACGTGTTCCTCGACGAGGCCGCCGTCGAGGCCGTCCGGTCGCTCCCTCCGATGCCGCTGCCCGAGCACCTGCCGCGCCGACCGCTGCGGGTGCGCCTACCGGTTATCTTCCAGATCCGTTGACGCGGCGCCCACCAGATGTAGCGTCGTCGGGTGCGCGACCCACAGCATCACGCGGCGCGT
The DNA here is from genome assembly GCA_016179165.1 of Candidatus Rokuibacteriota bacterium. Taxonomy (GTDB): domain Bacteria; phylum Methylomirabilota; class Methylomirabilia; order Rokubacteriales; family CSP1-6; genus AR37. The sequence continues at coordinate 8,012 of JACORX010000012.1, forward strand.
TAACCTTTCTAATTCTTGCGGCTCCGCAAGAGCCGGGGCGTATCATCAATCGACGCCGCCACGAGCGGCGTTCGTGTCTTAACGAGCCGGAAATGCGTGACACCATCACCGACCACTTGGCGACAGCGTTGAGAGAAGCGCTCACCGGCGCGGGCCTGCCCGTTCCGGACGCCATTGTCTGGGACGTTCCCAGAGAGGAGGCGCACGGCGACTACGCCACCAACGTCGCCATGACGCTGGCGCGCTCCGCGAAGAAGCCGCCGCGACAGATCGCGGAAGCTATCGCGGGTCACTTTCCCAAGAGCGGGCTCGTGGACCGGCTCGAGATCGCGGGGCCGGGCTTCTTGAATGTCTTCCTCGCGCCCGACTGGTGCGCCGAGTCGCTCAAGGGCATTCTCGCGGCGGGCGACACGTACGGCACGAGCGCGGCGGGTGGGGGCACGCGCATCCTTCTCGAGTTCGTGTCGGCCAATCCGACGGGCCCCCTCGTCATCGTCAACGCCCGGGCCGCGGCGGTGGGCGACGCGCTCGCGCGCATCCTCCGCTCGCAAGGCCATGACGTCACGCGCCAGTTCTACGTCAACGACGCCGGCAACCAGTTCGAAGCGCTCGCACGCTCGGTGGACGTGCGACTTCGCCAGTCCCTGGGCGAATCGGCCGAGCTGCCGGCGAACTCCTATCCGGGCGAGTACCTCGTGGACCTTGTCAAGGACTGGATGGCGACGGATGCCCAGGGCATGCGCGCCATGGTAAAGACGCCGGAGGCCGAGCGCGTGGAGATGCTCGGACGCAAGGCCGTCGCGGCTATGGTGGCGCGGCAGCGCCAAGTCCTCGAAGCCTACGGGACGACGTTCGACAGCTGGACGCACGAGCACGCAGATGTCCGGCGCGCGAAGCTGGCGGACAAGGCCATCGTGGCGCTCGCGGCGGCTGGCCACACCTTCGAGGAGGACGGGGCGCTCTGGTTCCGCTCGACGGCCTTCGGCGACGACAAGGACCGCGTGCTGCGGAAGTCGGACGGCGAGCTGACGTACTTCGCCGTGGACATCGGCTTTCATCACTTCCTGAAGTTCGAGGAGGCTCGCGCCGACGTCGTCATCGACTTCCTGGGACCCGACCACCACGGCTACGTCGAGCGGATGAGGGCGGCCATGCGGGCCCTCGGGCACGCGCCCGAGAGCTTCGACGTGCTGATCGTCCAGCTCGTGACCCTGCTCCGCGACGGTCAGCCCGTGCGCATGTCGAAGCGGCGCGGCGAGTTCGTGTTGATGGAGGAGCTGATAGAAGAAGTCGGCACAGACGCCGCGCGCTTCACCTTCCTCACGCGCCGGCACGACAGCCCGCTCGACTTCGACCTGGCCGTGGCGACGCGGCAGTCCGCCGACAACCCGGTCTTCTACGTCCAGTACGCGCATGCCCGTGTCGCGAGCCTGTTCCGGATGGCCGCGGAGCAGAAGGTTCCGCTGCCGCCGTGGGACCAGGTGGATTTCCGCCTGCTGCGGCTCCCCGAGGAGCAGAGCCTGATCAAACGGCTGCTCCAGTACCCGTATCTCGTGGGCGGCGCCGCGCGCTCCCGCGAGCCTCACCGCGTCGCCTACTATCTCAGCGAGCTGGCCGGGCTCTTCCACCCGTACTACAAGGCGCATCGTGTGATCATCGAGGATCGGGCGCTCACCCTGGCGAGGCTCGGCCTCGTAGCGGCCGTGGGGCAGGTGGTGCGCAACGGCCTCGGCCTTCTGGGCGTCTCGGCTCCGGAGAGCATGTGAGCCCGGTGCGCCCGGCGTCACCGCGAGGCCGCGTGAAGGGCGGGCCCGGTTCACTCCAGTGGATCGCCTTTTTCACGGCGGGCGCCGTCATCATGGGGCTGACGTTCACACTTGGCGTCCTCGTGGGACGCCAGTGGAGCCGTCCTGCCGCCGCCAGCGCTGACAGCGGCGCAAGGAAGACCGTGCCGCCCGGCAAGCGGGGCGGCCTCTCGGGCGCCGACATCGAGTCGCCGCCCCAGGTCGACCAGAAGCTCACCTTCTACCGGACGCTCACCGTGCCGCTGGGCCGCGGCTCCGCCGATGCTTCGCAGCGCGCCGAGGCCAAGGCCCAGTCTCCTCCCGAGCCCGCGCGTGCCGAGCTGCCACCGCCGCCCTATCCATACACGAGCCGCGGGGAAACCCTCGTTGAGAAGCCTGCGGCGCCGGAGGCCAAGGCGGTGCCGGCGCGTGCGCAGGCGGACGCGGCCGGCCTCTGGTCAGTGCAGGTCGCGGCGTTCAAGACGCAAGGGCAGGCGGTCTCGCTCCACAAGCAGCTCAGGGAGGCGGGATTCGACGCCTACATCGCGCCAGCCGTCGCGAGCGACGGCCAGACGAACTACCGCGTCCGCGTCGGCACCTTCAAGAGCAAGGCCGAGGCCCAGCATATGGTCGAGCGGGTGCGCGGCGAGCGTTCCCTGGCCGCTTTCGTCACTCCCAGGTAGGCCGCCCCGAAGGTAGGAGACCCAATGCCCCAGGGCCCCGGCAGGGTGCTCATCTTCCGCGAGGAGATCGCCGTCCGGGTCGGCGAGCTTGGCCATGCCATCGCCCGCGAGCACGCCGGGCACGTCCCGCTGCTGGTGGGGGTGCTCAAGGGCGCGGCAGTGTTCATGGCTGACCTCATCCGCGCCATCCCCGCGCCCATTGCCATGGACTTCATGGGCGTGTCCTCGTACGGCCCCGGCACGCGCTCGTCCGGCGCCGTGCGCCTGACGGCGGACCTGTCGGTGTCCATCGAGGGGCGGGATGTCATCATCGTGGAGGACGTCGTGGACAGCGGCCGGACGCTCGATTATCTGCGGCGCAACCTGGAGACGCGGCATCCACGCAGCCTCCGGGTCTGCGCCCTGCTCGACAAGGTCGAACGCCGCCAAGTCGACGTGTCGCTCGACTACGTGGGGTTCGCCATCCCGGACCGGTTCGTGCTGGGCTACGGCTTCGACCTGGGCGGTCTCTACCGCGGCCTCGCGGACATCCATGTTTTGGAGGACTTTCCGGAGGTCTAGCCATACTCGGTGGTCCGGATAGCCCTCTCGCGGGTAGACTGCTGGACCCCTGTGCTATACTCAAAACGCGATGAATTCGCCGTTCTACAAGAACCTCGCACTCTGGATGGTGATCGGCCTCATCGTCATTGTCCTGTTCAACGTTTTTCAGTCGAGCCAGCCCTCGCGCGACAAGCTTGCCTTCTCTGACTTCCTTAAACGCGCCGAGCAGGGTGAAGTCAGAGAAGTTCTGATC
>JACORX010000217.1 GCA_016179165.1 Candidatus Rokuibacteriota bacterium
GGATGGCTTCGCTGCCAAAGCCTCACGTGATCTGGCACACCGCGACCTTCGCCGAGGCGCGCTTCGACTGCGGTCGGCCGTGCACCTGGAGCTACTTCTTCGAGGCCAGGCGCCACCGGCTCTCCGAGCCGCGACGGGACGTGCTCGGCGCGGACCACCGGCGGCTGCTCATGGCCCAGCCGGACGGCCGCGCTCTCGCGATCCGGCAGATCTTCTCGGCGCGCGAGGTGTTCCGGATCGAGCGGGACTGGGCGCCGGGGCTCTCCCCCGGCGAGGCGATCAGGGAGATCCGCTTCGACCCCGACGGGCGGCTGACCTTCACCTGGCTCAAGGGGCCGGGCCGGGAATGGGTGACCGAGCGCGTTTCGGTGCCTTCCCTCGCGCGCTAGCAGGGCGCCGATAAGGGCCCATCTGCTTCGTTGGCTCCCTCGGCCGCACGCTCAACGTACAGGGAGTGCGCCTCGCGTGCGGCCTTCGGTCGCCGCCTCGCATCTGGACCCTTCTCGACGCCCTGCGGCCGCTTGCGTCGCTCGCCGCCTCGCATCTGGACCTTTTCGAGCGGCCTGCGGGTCTTCGGCGGCCGGCTACGCGGGGGTGGCGGCGAGCGGGCGGCGGAGCAGGAACGTGAGCGGCAGGGTGACGAAGACGAGCGAGCCCACCATGGCGAGGGCCAGCGGCACACCACCCCAGTCGCTGACGACGCCGTAGACCGACGGGGAAAGCGCCGAGGCGCCGATGCCCACGGTGTAGAAGACCGCGTAGCTGCGCCCCCTCCTGTCACTGGTGACCAGGTCGGCGACGGTGCCGTAGAGGACGGACGACGTGCCGTTGAGCGCGATCCCAAGGACGGGGAGCAGCGCCAGCGATGGGCCGAGCGACAGCCCGAGCAGCAGCAGGATGCCGGCGCCCGTTGCCGCTTCGGTGATGATCACGGTGCGGATCACGCCGAGCCGCTCAGCCAGCACGCCGCAGGCGAACTTGCCCGCCGCGCCGCCCGCGAAGACCAGCATCAGGGCGAAGCCCACGGCCTGGACCGACGATCCCTTGGCGATCAGCAGGAAGGGCAGGAAGGTGAGGAAGCCGGTGCGTGTCGAGTTGTCGATGACGTGGATCACGGACAGCGCCTGAAAGCCGCGCACGTCGCGGATGCCCCAGTCTGAGCCCGGCCGCCGCTCGGCCCTATCTTCGGCGAGCGGCGCGTAGCCGACCTCCAGGCTGGTGAGCGCGAGCAGCACGAGTCCTGCGGTCGCCATGCCGACCGCGGCAAAGCTCTCGACGGCCCCACGCCAGCCGAGCCACGGCACGGCAAAGGCCACTGCCGCGGGCACCACGACCTTGCCGAGGTCGCCCGAGAAGTTGTAGGTGCCGAGCGCCACGCGGCGCCGTCCGTCCTCGTAGGCTTTCGACACCAGCGAGGATGAGAGCGGGTGCTGGACGCCCGAGCCGAGCCCCGCCGCCAGGAGACACCCCAGAAGCGCCGCATAGCCGCCCGCGAAGCCCGCCGCGACGAAGCCGAGCGCCGTCGCGGCAGTCCCCGCCGCCAGGAGTCGCGCCTCGCCCCAGCGCTCCGCGAGGAGCCCTGCCGGGATCTGGAAGGCCGCCATGCCGCCGCTGTACAACGTGCGGAGAAGACCGACCTGAGCGAAGGACAGGCCGAACTCGCGGGCCCAGACCGGGAAGAGGACATACAGGATGTCGGAGAAGCCGTCGTGGACGAAGTGCGTGCCGCAGGCGGTGCCGAGGACGGCGCGGGCGCGGCGGCTCATGCGAGGCCGGACAGGAATTCGACGACGGCGCGGTTGAACGCCACGGGCTGATCCCGGTTGGCGAAGTGGCCGGCCAGCGAGAGGAGCGCGAAGCGGGTGTGCGCGATGCGCTTCTGGATCTCTCGCATGGGTCCGAGCGAGGGGTCCTCGTCGCCGCAGACGAGGAGGGTCGGCACCGTGATCTCGCCCAGGCGATCCGTGATGTAGTCCATCTGGAGGAGAGCCCGCAGCGCGTTGGCGTAGCCAATCGGCGTGAGCATGCGGTAGTAGTCGAAGATCTCCGTCCGCGCCGACGGGTCCAGCTTGATCCGCCCCGCCACGTTCGGGTTGGACTCGATGGCGAATTCCGCCATGGCGTCCATCCCGCCCTTGAGCGTCACCTCGATGCTTTTCGCCCGCATCACGATGTTGTCCACCCCCAGCGGCAGGCCCGACGCGGAGGACGAGTCGATGATGAGGAGCGCGCGCACGCGCGTGGGGTGCGCCAGCGTGAAGCGCGTCGCGATGCCCCCGCCGAGCGAGAGCCCGCCCACGACGGCCCGCTCGAGCTCGAGATGGTCCATGAGGTCATGGAGGTCCCAGACCCAGTGGGCGAAGGTGACCTTCCGCGGGTCCTCCGGGCTGTCGGAGCGCGCGTGCCCGCGCGGCTCCCACAGGATGAGCCGGTGCCGGGCGGCCAGCGCCGGGACGTTCGGCTGCCACATCCCCGCGTTGCCCCCGATGCCGTAGGCCAGCACGACGGGCCGTCCCGCCC
>JACORX010000218.1 GCA_016179165.1 Candidatus Rokuibacteriota bacterium
CGACGCCGCCGCCGACCACCACGAGGCGCTTCACGCTCGCCGGCATAGCGAGGAGCCGTTTGAACTCGAGCTCACGGCTCACCGTCGGGTTCATCGTGCACACGATGCCCTTGTGGCGATGGATCGTCGCGATGCACTCGTTGCAGGCGATGCACGGGACGATATGGTCGACCTGACCGGACCGCGCCTTCGCCGGGAAGTGGGGATCCGCGAGGAGCGCGCGACTCAGGCAGATGAGGTCCGCGCGTCCCGACGAGAGGATCTCCTCGGCGAGCGCCGGCGTGTTGATGCGTCCGACCGCCATGATCGGGACGGTCAGCCGCCGCTTGAAGGCCTCGGCGTACGGCACGTAGCAGCCGCGCGGCACCGACATGCCGGGGATGATCGCGTACGGCCGGGAGGCGTGGATGCCGCCGGACACGCTCACGGAGTCGGCGCCCGCGGCCTGCAGCAGCACGCCGATCTCCACCGCCTCGTCCAGCTCGAGGCCGCCGGGAACGAGGTCGCGCCCGTTCATGCGACAGATGACCGGATACTCGCGCCCGAGCTCGCGCTTGATCGCCTCGACCAGCTCGACGAAGAAGCGGGCGCGACGCGGGGTGTCGCCGCCGTAGCCATCTCGGCGGTGGTTGGACTCGGGAGAGAGAAACTGGCCGATCAGGTAGCCGTGAGCGCCGTGGAGCTCGACGGCGTCGAACCCCGCGTCGCGAGCGCGACGGGCCGCCTCGGCGAAGGCATGGACCAGCTCCCGGATCTCGGGGACGGTCAGCTCCTGCGGGATGACCCCGTCCCCGACCGCGGTGAATCGGGACGCCAGCTCGGAGGGCGCGCGGGGGCGGGAGCCGGAGACCGCCGGGACGGACTCGCGGCCGCCGTCATTGAGCTGGAGCGCGATGCGGGCTCCCGCGGCATGGACGGCATCCACGAGCCGGCGCATGCCGGGGATGTAGCGGTCGTCGTGGAGCATCGCGTTGTGGTGGAGGCGCTTGCCCCTCGGATCGACGTACGTCGCCTCGACCACGATGAGCCCCGCGCCGCCGCGCGCGCGCTCGACGTAGTATTCCACCATGTCGTCGGTGACGAAGCCCTCGGGGTCCGCGAGCTCGGAGCTCGTCGCGGCGAAGACGATGCGGTTCGGCAGGTCGAGACTCCCGATGCGCGCCGGGCTGAAGAGGTGCGGGAACACGTGTCAGACGCCGAGATACGAGCGCTGCACCAGCGGGTTGTCCAGCAGCTCCTGCCCGGTGCCGTGGAGGGTGACGCGGCCGGTCTCCATGACGTAGGCGTGATCTGACAGCTTGAGCGCCATCCGGGCGTTCTGCTCGACCAGGACGACCGAGACGCCCCGCGCATGGATATTCCGGACGATGGTCGCGATCTCCCGCACGACCAGCGGGGCCAGTCCGAGCGACGGCTCGTCGAGCAGCAGGAGCTTGGGATCGGACATGAGGGCGCGGCCGATGGCGAGCATTTGCTGCTGGCCGCCCGAGAGGCTGCCTGCGACCTGCCCGCGACGCTCGGCCAGCACAGGGACATACGCGTAGACTTCCCCGAGCGCCCCGGCCACGTGCCGGCGGTCGCGCTGGTAACCGCCCATGCGGAGGTTCTCCTCGACCGTCATCTCCGGGAACAGCCGCCGTCCCTCGGGACAGAGGCTCACCCCGGCGCGGACGATTCGAGGCGGCGACAGCTGGTCGAGGCGCCGGTCGCCGAACTCCACCGAGCCGGCGGTGATCGGGACGAGCCCCATCACCGCCTTGAGTATCGTGCTCTTGCCCGCGCCGTTCGCCCCCACGATCGAGACGATCTCCCGCTCGTCCACGGAGAGCGTCACGCCGCGCAGCGCGCGCACCTTCCCGTAGGACACCTGCACGTCATGCACTTTGAGCGGCGGCATCCTCGTCGACTCCCAGGTACGCGGCGATCACCGCCGGGTCGTTCCGGATCTCGTCCGGTCGGCCCTCGGCGATCTTCCGGCCGTAGTTCATGACCACGATCGTGCGGCAGAGGCCCATGACGAAGCTCATGTCGTGCTCGACCACCACGATGGTGGTTCCGCCCTCGTTCACCCGCCGGAGGAGCCGCGCGGTGCGCGCGGTCTCCTCCGCGTTCATGCCGGCGACCGGCTCGTCCAGGAGCATGAGCTCCGGTTGGGTCGCGAGCCCGATCGCGATGCCAAGCGCCTTCTGGTGGCCGTAGGGCAGGTTCCGGGCCGCCTCGGAGCGGACGCCGTCCAGCTCTACGAACCGGAGCAGGTCGAGCGCGCGGGCGAGGGTCTCCGCGCCGTCTTGCGCCGCCGCCCGCGAGCCGACCAGCGCCGACCAGAACCCGACGCGGCTCCTCAGTGCGCACCCGCGGAGCACGTTCTCGAGCACCGACGACTCGGGGTACAGCACGGTCGACTGGAAGGTCCGGACGAGCCCCATCCTCGCGATGTCATGGGGCGCGAGCCCGGTGATCTTCCGGCCGTTGAAGCGCACCTCGCCGGCCGTCGGGGCGAGCTGTCCGGTGATGAGGTTGAACACGGTGGTCTTGCCGGCGCCGTTGGGTCCGATCAGCCCGACGATGCTGCCCGGCTCGACCGTGAACGAGAGGTCGGCGACGGCGGCCAACCCGCCGAACTGCTTCGACAGTCCTCGGACCTCGATTAGGGGCACCACCGGCGTCAGCTCCCGCTCCGTGGGTCGGGCGCGCGTTCGCCGGCCTGCGGGCCGAGCCGCCCCACCGCCGCGCGCCAGGCAGACGCGCACAGCGGAGTCACGCCATCGGGTAGGAAGCGCATGAACACCATGAACGCCAGCCCGTACAGCACCTGCTGCCACATCACGTACGCGCGCAGCAGCTCGGGCAGCGGCGTCAGGAGCAGCGCCCCCAGGATGGGCCCGGCGAGCGAGGTCGAGCCGCCGATGATGCTCATCAACAGGAAGTTGACCGATTCCCAGAACGTGAAGCTGAAGGGCGCGATGTAAAGCAGGAAGTGGGCGTAGAGGCTACCGCCCAGGCCGGCGAGCAGGCACCCGATCGTGAACGCGATCATCTTGATGCGCATCGGGTTGTACCCGGTGGCGGAGGCCAGGAGCTCCGACTCGCGAACGGCGTCCATCGCCCGCCCGAACGGCGACCGGTAGAGGGCCCAGACGAAGGCGAGGGCCAGCGAGACCACGACGAGCACCAGGTAGTAGAAGGCGGCCTTCGAGCGCAGCGGATCGGCCACGAAGGGAATGGTCGGGGGCTTGATGCCGACCACCCCGTCGTTGCCGCCGGTGAGCGCCGGCAGGTTCTTGTTCAGGAGATACAGGAACTCGTTCAGCGCGAAGGTGAACAGGAGGAAGTAGACGCCTTTGAGACGGAGGATGATGCGGCCGAGGCCGAGCGCCACGAGGGCCGCGCCGAGCCCCGCCGCGACGAACCCGACGAGGAACGGCACGTCGAGCTTCACGGTGAGCTGGGCGGAGGTGTAGGCCCCGATGGCCATGAACCCGGCCTGGGCCATCGACACCTGGCCGGTCTTGAGGACCACGTTCAGGCCGAGCGCGATCACGGCGTTGATCAGCGCCATGTCGAGCAGGTAGAGGCCGAACTGGTTCTCGAACATCCACGGGATGAAGAGCGCGAGAAGGAGCAGTGTCGCGAGGGCGAGGCGCGGCAGCGCCCGCGCACTCCCACTCACCGGGCGCTCCATCATGCCGTCGCGCGGCCCAGCAGGCCGAAGGGCCGCCAGAGCAGGATCATCATGATCAACAGGAAGCCGAGCATGTCCGACACGAGAACGCCGAAGAGCGAGGCGAAGACGCTCTCGGCGAGGCCGAGGACGAGCCCGCCGACCACCGCGCCGGGAACGCTCCCGAGCCCGCCGAGGATCACGACCACAAAAGCCTTCAGGATCGCGGCCTGGCCCATGTAGACGTGGAGCGAGAAGACGGGCCCGATCACGCCGCCCGCGATCGCGGCAAGCGCGCAGCCGATCGCAAAGGCCAGGGTGTAGACGCGGTTCACCGGGATGCCTTGCATGAGCGCGGCCTCAGCGTCCTGCGCCACCGCGCGAAGCGCCTGGCCGAACTTGCTCCACGTGATGAAGGCGTAGAACAGGGCCACCACGACCGCGGCGACCGCGACCACCAGCAGGCGATCGTGCGGGAATATCAGCCAGCTGGAGCGGTAGACGCCGCTGACCGGCGCGGGCAGGGAGAGGGCCTCCACACCCTCGGTCACTGCCATGACGCCCTGGAGCGCGATCTGCAGCCCGAGCGCGCTCATGAGCATCGACAGCTCGCGGGAGCGCAGCGGGACGAAGATGACGCGCTCCACAATCGCGCCGAGGACCCCCACCGTCACCGCCGATGCGGCCAGTGCGAGGAAGAAGTTGACGTCGAGGCGCCCGTAGAGGTGATAGACGACGAAGGCGCCCAGCATGTAGAACTCGCCGTGCGCGAAGTTGACGAGCCGCATGATGCCGAAGATCAGCGTGAAGCCGAGCGCCATCAGGACGTAGAAGGAGCCCGAGGTGAGCCCGTTCACCAGGATCTGCGCGATGGAGGCTTCGGTCAGCACGGCGAGTGGTGGGTGTCGCGGGACCGGGCGGCGGCCCGGTCCCGCGGCTCGGTATACTACGGCTCGATCTTGGTGAGCATCGCTTCCATGCCCTTCTGTACCTGGCCGACG
>JACORX010000219.1 GCA_016179165.1 Candidatus Rokuibacteriota bacterium
GAACATCATGGTGGTCGGCGGCGGCGACTCCGCCATGGAGGAGGCGCTCTACCTCTCGCGCCTCGGCCGCCAGGTGCAGGTGGTCCACCGCCGCGATTCGCTCCGCGCCTCGAAGATCATGCAGGAGCGCGCGCTGAAGAACCCCAAGATCGAGTTCATCTGGAACACAGGGGTCGAGGACGTCCTGGACCCCGCCGAGGGCAAGGTGACGGCGGTGCGGCTCAGAAACCTCAAGACGGGCGCCCAGTGGGAGACGCCCGTGGACGGGCTCTTCGTCGCCATCGGGCACCAGCCCAACACGGCCATCTTCAAGGGGAAGATCGAGCTACACCCCAACGAGTACGTCAAGGTCACGCCGGGGACCACGCAGACCTCCGTGCCCGGCGTCTTCGCGGCGGGCGACGTCGCCGACTTCACCTACCGCCAGGCCGTCACGGCCGCGGGTACCGGCTGCATGGCCGCGCTCGAAGCCGAGCGCTACCTCGAGGCCCACCACTCCGGCCACTGAGGCGCTGTCGGGGCGTGACTTCTTATCAACCGCGAAGCGGCGTCGAGCGACCACCGGCCATTGTTAAGAAGTCAAAGCCTGACCCCCGGGGGCCGCGCGGCGGCGTCCCCGGCCGCCCCGCCGCGAGCGCCGGCGGCGCCGCCCGGTAGCCGGCTCGGGCACGGATGCCTCCGCGGCCACCACCGGCGCGACGGGTTCGGCGCGCGCCGGCTCACCCACCAGCGTGATCATGCCCGTCGGGCTCACGGAGATCTCCTTGATGCGCCGGAGCCGCGTGACGAGCCGTGGCGAGCCGGGCGGCCGCGCGAAGCCACGCGCCTTGAGTGTCCGCTCGATGGTGTCGATGAGGACGGCGCCGTTGGACGAGCCATGGGCCAGCTCGCGGACGATGTCGATGATCTCGTCATGGGGCGCGGTGTGCGCCCCGGCTGGGGCCAGAGGCGCAGGCTCGTGGTGGCGCGGCTCGACGCGTCGTGGCGCCGCGACCGCCGCGACCGATGCGCGCCCGCTGCGCGAGCTTCGGCGGCCGCGCCGATCCCGGCCCCTCTTCGGCTCCGGGGCTCGGCGTGGGGCCTCCTCGGGCGTGTCGGTGAGCGAGCGGGACGAGAGCCGGCGAAAGGCGATGCCGAGCCCCGCGGCCACGTCGCCCACCGCGTCGAAGGCGCGATCGTCCGACACGATCTCCAGGACGTCGCCGGGGCGGGCCGCGGCCAGCCACGCGCCCGCGCTCACCGCGATGCGGAGATCACTCCAGTCCCGCACCCCGGTCGAGGGCGCGCTGTGGACGAGCTGGGCGCCATGACGGGCGAGCATGCGCGCCGTCTCGTGGCCGATCACGCGCCAGTTGCCGACCGCGACGAACTCCGTGCGGCAGCCGAGACGATCGATGGCGAGGTGCTCGATCACCTGGGCGATGCGCCCGGGCTGGCTCGCGTTCTCGACGTCGAAGAAGATCACGCGCTGGTTCGCCGGCAGCGGCGGCTCCGGCGTGGGAGGCGGTACGCGCTCCGCGAAGGCGAGCTCGGGCATCGCGAGCAATCCGACAGGCTCGTGCTCGCCGGCGGGTTCCGGGGAGGGCGCCGGAAGCGCGTCCCTCGGTGGCGGAAGCGCCGCCGGCTTATCGAGCAGGGCCTTGGGAACGGGCGTGACTTTGCGGGCAAGGCGCGGTCTTGGAGCACGGCGGCGGGGGGCAGTCTTCTTACGTTTCATGCCCGCATCATAAACCGTCTTGCCCGTGGAGCTAGACCGCTGTGTTCTGCGGGCGGCCGGCGCCTCGCACGGGCCCCCGCGCCGATGCCCGCCTGGCAGATGGGATAGCGGATGCCGAGAAGACCGCAGAGCGGCGTGTGCAGCGCGGCGCGTGCCTTTGTGGCTCGGTGACGATAACTCTACCCGCAAGACCGCGCCGGTTGTCGTCTATAGAAACGTCACGCGTTAACTGTTCACATCCGAGGCCCAACACCATGGGGTGACACTCTCACTGAACAGTTCGGCGGGTCATATTCCTCTCTGGAACCACGCAGGCGGGAAATGCGTTGCTTGACCCTCCCCGGCTCTCGGGCTAAACTCGGGCCAACCTCTGAACCGCCCACCCTCTGGAGGCCTCCGATGCTCGCGACACTGCTGTCCCCGGCCATTGTCTTCTGCTTCGCGGCATCGTGCCTGACGCTCGCCGCCCCGGCGTGGGCGGGAACGATCCGAGGCGCCGTCCGGTTCGCGGGAGAAGCCGTCGAGCAGAAGAAGCTCGTGGTGACGGTCGATCAGGCCGTCTGCGGCAAGGAAAAGGATGCCGAGGATCTGGTGCTGTCGGCTGGCAAGGGGATCCGCAACGCGGTGGTCTCGCTCCAGGGGCTTTCGACCGACGTGAAGTGGCCAGCCACGTCCCCGGTGCAGATGGACCAGAAAGAGTGCGTCTTCGTCCCGCGGGTGGTGCTGGTTCCGGCGGGCGGGACAGTAGAGTTCCTCAACGGCGACCGGCTCCTGCATAACCTCCGGAGCCGGACCAAGGCCAACCCTCCCTTCAATCGGACGCAGCCCAAGGGCCGCACCATTCCCATCCCGTTCCGGGCTCCCGAGATCATCCGGATCGACTGCGACCTCCATCCGTGGATGCACGCATGGGTCGTGGTGGCCGAGCATCCCTTCTATGCGGTGACCGGTGACCAGGGGGAGTTCGTGCTCGAGAACGTCCCGCCGGGCAACTATACGCTCCGCCTCTGGCACGAGAGCCTGGGGACCCTGACCCGGGCTGTCACGGTGAATAGAGGCGCCGCTACTGTCAACGTAGAGATGGGGAGGCGATGACCGATCGCGGTCTGCGCGCGGTTGGCCAGCCGCGCCCTCACGCCTCCGGTGCGAGCCTCCTGACCGCTTCGAGGAGCTCCCTGGGACTGTAGGGCTTCGCCAGATAGTGGGACGCGCCCGCCTCCCGAGCCTTCTGATCGTCGCCGCTCAGCGCGAACGAGGTGATGACGATGATCGGGATGTGAGCCGTCTCCGGGTCGGCCCGCAGCGCCCGGGTCGCATCCAACCCAGACATCCGAGGGAGCTGGATGTCGGCGAGGATCAGATTCGGTCTCTCTCGCTTCGCCGTCGCCACTCCGCTCTCGCCGTCCGCGGCCTCGATGAGCCGGTACGAGGTGCGGGCGAGCAGATCCCGGACGATCTTCCGGTTGAACTCGTTGTCCTCGATGTGAAGGATCGTCTTCGCGCTCATGCGGGCGCCGCCTCTTCCACCCGCAGCGCGATCGAGAAGACGAACGTCGACCCCCTTCCAACCTCGCTCTCGACCCAGATCCGGCCTCCGTGCAGCTCCACGAATTTCTTGGTGAGGCTGAGGCCGAGTCCGGTGCCGCCGAACTCACGGGCGATCGTGGCGTCCGCCTGCCGGAACTCCGCGAAGACGTTCTCGATCTGGTCCTTCGGGATCCCGATCCCCGTATCTGACACGCGATACAAGAGCTGATCGCCCTGTCGCTCGACTTGGATCACCACCCGCCCGCTCGGCGTGAACTTGATCGCGTTCCCCGCCAGGTTCAGGAGGCACTGGGTGAGGCGCTTGGCGTCCCCGAACGCGGGCGGGATGTCGTCCGGCACCTGGATGCGGAACTCGAGCCCCTTCTCCATCGCCAGCGACCGCAGCGACGCCTGCACCGTGCCCACCACATCCGGCACCAGGTACTCGACCAGACTCAGCTCCATCCGGCCGGCCTCGATCTTCGAGAGGTCGAGGACGTCATTGATCAGGCGCAGGAGATGCCAGCCGTTGGTCTGGATGTCGGCGAGCGGCTGCTTGAGCGGCTCCGGGACGTCTCCGTAGGTCCCGTCGAGAAGCAGCTCCGTGAACCCCAGGATGGCATTCATCGGCGTGCGCAACTCGTGGCTCATGCTGGCCAGGAACTCCGACTTGGCCCGGCTGGCCCGCTCGAGCTGTTCGTTCAGCGCCCGGAGCTGCCGGGCCGCCTGGCGCTGGTCCTCGTCGAGCTGGTGCAGCGCCACGCTCATTCGGTTCATGTGGTCGGCGAGCGCGCCGAACTCGTCACGGTTGGGCACGCTGATGGTCGCGCCGAACTCGCCCTTCGAGACCGCGCTGAGAAACCCGCCCGCCTCCCGCACCGGTAGGATCAACGACCAGGAGATGACGAACCCCAGGGCCAGCGCGAGCAGGATCGAGGTCCCCACGAAGGCGCCGACGAGGACCATCGCCCGCCGATCCGCCCGGGTGACGCTCTCCCGCAGGCTCTCCATCCTGTGCTCTTCGGTCTTGACCAGGTTGCCGACGAGCCCCTCGATCCGCTCGTACAGCGGGTACCCGCTGGCGAGCTGGAGCTTCATCGCTTCATCGGGCTCGCCGTCCCGGAGAAGATTCGCGATGTCGGCCACGCTGGTCAGCGCCTCGTCCTGGGCGGCGCGGATCCGCTGGATCAGGTCCCGCTCTTCCGGCGGCGCCGCCTGGTCGATCTGGGCCAGCGTGCTGTTGAAGCGGTTGTTCTCGCGGAGGATCTTTCCGATGGTCGTCTCGTCCTTCAGAAGCAGCGCCATCGCCGTGAAGTTCATCTGCATGGCGAGGGCGTGCTCGACCTGCCGTGAGGAGTCGACGCGCTTGTGCGCTTCGTCGAGGAGCCGGCTGTGGCGCGACATCCGAGAGATGGTATCGAGGCTCATCGCGCCCATGGTGAAGAACAGGAGGACGACGAGCAGGAACGCGCAGAGGAGCTTGGCGTGGATCGAGGCCGGGACGCGGGCGACCCACTGGACGAGCGCCCCCAGCGGCGACCGGGTCAGGAGGAAGAGAGCGGTCCGGTCGCCCAGGCCCGACCCAGGCGCTGCGATCGGGACGACGCTATCGGCGCGAGGGGTCGCCTCTTGGGGGGCCATCGCCGCTAGCGCTTCTTGGTCTTCGGCGGCTTCTCCACGTCGGGGCGTGGGTCGGGCACGAATCCGGACCGGTTGGGCATCTTCACCTGCGGCAGCGTCCGGGCATCGATGACGTCGTGCTCTCCCACGATCCCGTTCAGATAGAGCAGGTACGCCGTCACCGCATAGACCTGGTCGGGCGGCAGGGAGCCGGGCTCGTCCAAAGGCTGCGCGCGGTTGATGTAGCTCCAGAGGGTCGTGGCGTAGGGCCAGAAGCTCCCGACCGTGAGGAGCGGCTTGTCCGTCGTCAACGTGCCCTGCCCGCCGGCGAGGCGGCCGTATTTCGCGTCGTCGCCGCTCTCCCCGTGACAAGAGGCGCACCGAGCGGAGAAAATCGTTTTCCCGAGCGCGGCCGTCCCGCTGCCCGGGGGCAAGCCCCGTCCGTCAGACGGGATCGTGACGTCCCAGTCCTTGATCTCCTTTCCGGTCGGGGCGCGGCCGAGGCCGTAGGTCGGAAGCTGGGCGTGGGACGGGAGCGCGGTGGCCACGCTCACGATCGCGACGAGGCCGGCGACCGCGAGCGGCCTACGCATGGACATTGTGAACACGCCCGTCAGCCGCTACCTTCCAGCTCTGGATGGCATTCAGGAAGTAGTGCGAGTTGAGACCGCGGACCTTGACGAGATCGGCGAGCGTCGGCTGGACGTAGCCCGTCTCGTCCGTGCACCGCGACTGGAGCACCGCCTCGCGCCCGTCCCATCGCCAGGGAAACCGGAACCGGGTATGGGCGAAGCGGAGCACGGGCTCCTGCAGGGCCGCATCGCGCCACGTCTTGCCACCGTCGGTCGAGACCTCGACGCGGCGAACGAGGCCGCGGCCCGACCACGCCAGCCCGGTGACCTCGTAGAACCCCGGGCCCGACAGCCGCTGGTCACCCGAGGGGAAGGTGATCACCGACTTCGCCTCCGTGACGAACATGAGCTGTCGAGCCTTGCCGTCAGGCATGAGGCTGGGTTGTCCGGCACTGTCCATTCGCGTCATGTACGGCTTGTCCACGAC
>JACORX010000013.1 GCA_016179165.1 Candidatus Rokuibacteriota bacterium
CTCTACATCCGGTCGACCTCGGGCAAGCTCGTGCCGCTCGGCGCCGTCGCCAAGCTCACGCGCTCGGTGGGGCCTCTCACGGTCAACCACCTGGGCCAGCTGCCGGCCGTGACGATCTCCTTCAACCTCAAGCCCGGGGTGCCGCTGGGCGATGCGGTCTCGGAGATCCGCGGGCTCGAGCGCGATCTCCGCCTGCCGGCGACGCTGACGACGACCTTCCAGGGCACGGCGCAGGCTTTCCAGGCCTCGGTCAAGGGCCTGGGGCTCCTCCTCCTGGCTGCCGTCTTGGTCATCTACCTGATCCTGGGCATCCTCTACGAGAGCTTCATCCACCCGCTGACGATCCTTTCCGGCCTGCCGTCCGCGGCGATGGGGGCGCTCCTGACCCTCCTCATCTTCCGCGAGGAGCTGAACCTCTACGGCTTCGTCGGCGTCATCATGCTGATCGGCATCGTGAAGAAAAACGCCATCATGATGATCGACTTCGCGATCGACGCCCAGCGCGAGGGCAAATCCCCGCGCGAGGCGATCTTCCAGGGGTGCGTGCTCCGATTCCGCCCCATCATGATGACGACGATGGCCGCGCTGATGGCGACGCTGCCTATCGCGGTCGGTGTCGGGGCGGGCGGCGACGCGCGGCGGACGCTGGGCCTCTCTGTGGTCGGCGGGCTCATCCTCTCCCAGCTCCTGACGCTTTACATCACGCCCGTGATCTACCTGGGCCTGGAAGGCGCGCGCGAGCGCGTGGGCGGCTGGCGGGATCTGTGGCGGCGGATGCGCCCGGCGCGTCCGGGGGCGCTGGAGCTGCCCTCCTCGGGCGCCGCGGGCACGTAACTACTGCGCGGGTGCCTTTGGCGCGACCGACACGCCGGCGCCGCCGGTCTTCTGGATCGCCTGGGCGACGAGCCCCGAGGCTGTTGCCTCCTCGACGAAGCCGCGAAGGTACTGAGCCCCGGCGTCGCGGCCCTTCGGGACGCCGACCGACTGCTGCACGGCCATGAAGCGGCCGTCAAGCAGGCGGGACCCGGGCAGCTTCGCGCTGAGGCCGATGAGCGCCTGGGTCAGCCCGGCGAGCGCTTCCACCTTTCCGGACGCCAGCAGGTCGAAGGCTGCGGCGGCGTCTTGCGCCCGCACCAGCTGGGCGCGCGTGAGAGCCCGGCTCAGGTAGAGCTCGTAGTTCGCCCTGGCCGGCGCAGCGACGCGCACGCCCTCCCGGTCGACGTCGGCGGCGGCGCGGAGCGGCGAGGCGGCCCCCACGAGGTAGGTCGCCTCGAGCTCCACGTAGGCCGGGGTGAAGGTGATCTCCGCGGCGCGCGCCGGATCGCTCCCGAGGAAGGCGATGTCCCAGGCGCCGGCCTTGGCGCCGTCCACCATCGCGCCGACGCTGTCGTACGCGACGATCTCGACCGCCACACCCAGGCGCTTTGCCAGCTCTCGCACCAGGTCGATCGCCACGCCGCTCGACTCGCCGGTCGCGGGATCCTTCCTTGCGAGGATCACGTTCCCATAGTTGATCCCCGCGCGCGGCTTGCCCGTCGGCGCGAGATCGGCGCGCGCCGGCGGAGGAACCTGGGGGGTCGATGCGGCGGCAACCATGGGAAGCACAGTAGCAAATCCGAGAGCGATGCGCGCGAGGGAACAGCCGGAGGCGGCTGCCTTGAGTCGCGCGGTCGCCGGTGTTAGAAGAGAGGTCATGGACTTCCAGTACACGCCGGCCCAGGAAGCATTCCGCGATGAGGTCCGCGGATGGCTCGAGCAACACCTGCCGGCGGATCTCTGCGTGGACGATCCCTTTGACGAGCGCGTCGCGTCAAACCGCGCCACATTCGAGAAACGCGTGATCTGGCAGAGGAAGATGTACGAGGCGAGATGGGTCGGCATCTCCTGGCCGGCTCAATATGGCGGCCGGGCCGCGACGCTGATGGAGCAGATCATCTTCGACGAGGAATACTTCCGCGCGCGCGCCCCCGTCCTGCCCGGCTACTCCGGGGTGAACATGGCGGGCCCGACCATCATCGAGTGGGGCACCGAGGAGCAGAAGCGCCGCTTCCTGCCGCGCATCTTGAGCGGCGAGGACATCTGGTGCCAGGGCTACTCGGAGCCGGGCGCGGGCTCGGATCTGGCGGGTCTCGCGACCCGGGCAGAGGACAGGGGCGATCATTTCGTGGTCAACGGCCAGAAGGTGAGGACGTCGGCCGCCCAGTTCGCCGACTGGATCTATGTGCTGGTCCGCACCGACCCCGCAGCGCCCAAGCACCGCGGCATCAGCTACCTGCTCGCCGACATGAAGACGCCCGGCATCACCGTGCGGCCGCTGGTCCTGATGAACGGCCATCGCCACTTCAACGAGGTCTTCTTCGTCGACGTTCCCGTGCCGAAGGCAAACCTGATCGGCCGGCAGAACGAGGGCTGGAAGCCGGCCATGACCACGCTCATGTACGAGCGCAAGGCCGGCGGCGGGCGGGGTTACGGCGAGCAGCTCCAGCGGCTCCGGGCCCTGGCCGGAGAGCTGCGGGTCGCCGGCCGCCCCGCGTGGGAGGACCCGCTGGTCCGCCAGGGCTTCGCCCAGCTCTGGATCGACTCGACCTGCCTTCGCTATACGCGGCTGCGCAACATCACGCGCCAGCTCCGCGGCGAGCCGCCCGGGCCCGAGGGCTCCATTCTCAAGCTGTTCGGCTCCGAGCTCGGCGTGCGCATCGCGGACTTCGCCGGCGAGCTGCTGGGCCCCCGCGTGCTGGTCAACCAGCCGAGCGTGGCCGTGCCCGACGGCCCGC
Organism: Candidatus Rokuibacteriota bacterium; assembly: GCA_016179165.1. GTDB lineage: Bacteria > Methylomirabilota > Methylomirabilia > Rokubacteriales > CSP1-6 > AR37. Next base: position 2,775 of record JACORX010000013.1, read on the forward strand.
GCTGGTACAACCGCGTCGTCAGCGCGCGCCAGTACACCAACGCGGGAGGCACCAGCGAGATTCAGCGCAACATCATCGGCGAGCGCGTGCTGGGTCTGCCCAAGGACTGAGCGGGCGCTCGCTTGACACAATCGGGCGCGCCTCTCATAGTCTGGCCCACGCCCAGGTAGACGCAGTGAACCCCGAAGCAAAGCTGAACCGCGGAGGCGAGCCATGGTGCAGTCGAGCGCGTTGCGTTACGAGGTCCTCGAGGGCTGGGAGCAGCTTCCCGCCGGATACAAGCACCGCGACGTCGCCGGCGTGGCGGTCGATTCCGAGGATCGGGTCTACCTGATCTGCCGCGGCGATCACCCCATCATCGTCTACGATGCCGGCGGCAGGTTCCTGGGCTCCTGGGGCCAGGGCGAGTTCACGTACCGGACCCACGGCATCAGCGTCGGGCCGGACGAGATGCTCTACTGCACCGACGACGGCAATCACACGATCCGCAAGTTCACGCCGGACGGCAAGCTGCTGATGACGCTTGGAACGTTGGACACGCCGTCCGATACCGGCTACGACGGCAAGGACACCGGCACCGTCTCGCGGGCCGCCGGCCCGTTCAACCGCCCGACCAACCTCGCGGTAGGGCCCACGGGCGACCTCTACGTCTCCGACGGCTACGGCAACTGCCGCGTGCACCAGTTCTCGCCGACGGGCGAGCTCAAGCGATCGTGGGGCACGCCGGGCGGCGGTCCCGGCGAGTTCTTCCTGCCTCACGGCATCGCTGTCGCGTCCGACGGGCGAGTATTCGTCTGCGATCGCGAGAACGACCGCATCCAGATCTTCAGCCCCGACGGCGAGTACCTCAGCGAGTGGACCGACACCCAGCGGCCGACCCACCTCGTGTTCGACGCGCAGGGCCGGGCTCACGTGTCCGAGCTGTGGTGGCACAAAGGCCAGACATCGCAGCGGAACGGGCCCACGGTCGAGTCAAAGTACGGCCGGGTCAGCGTGTTCGACAAGGACGGCCGGGTCCTGGCCCGCTGGGGCACGCCCAATGCCGAGTCGCCCGGCAGCTTCGCAGCCCCGCACGGCCTGGCCGTCGACTCGCGCGGCGACGTCTACGTGGCGGAGGTGACGTGGACCTTCGCGGTGAGCCGCGGGCATGCCCGCGAGGACTGCCACACCTTCCAGAAGTTCACGCTGACGCCTTGACGGTGGCCGGAAAGCAAACGGGGCGACGGATCGCCTACCTGTGCTCTCGTGCACTCACACCGTTGAGGGAGGGGAGCTGGGCAATGAGGAAACTCATCGCAGTAGGCGTGCTGGTTGGAGGGCTTCTGGCAGGGGCCGGATCGGCGATGGCCCAGCCGGTATTGTTGCCGGGCGGTGTAGGGGATCCGTTGGCGCTGGCCACCGGGGTGCTGATACCGTATCTCACCGGCGCGGCCGACGGCACCGTGGCGCTCATCGAGATCGCCTCGCCGGTCGCCGCGAACCCGAACTTGCAGATGGTCTTCTACAACGACAGCTGCGCCCGTGTCGGCAGCTCGGCGTTTGTGCCGGAGACGGTCAATGATATCGCGTTCGTGAATCCTGTCCCGTTCGTTCCTGCCGGCACGAGGGGCCTCGCGGCGATCCTGGGGAGCGACGTGGCCGATGTCCCTCCGGTACCGCTGACGGCCCCGATCCATTCGCGCGTGTACGAGTTCAACCCGCTGGACGGGAGATCGTGGGTGTTTGAGCCGATCATCGTCGACACTGCGGAGTTTGGCGCGGCTTCTGGCAACAACTCGAACACGTGGAGCCCGCTGCGGACCGCGGCGACCTTCTATGCCCCGCTCGAGACGGCGACGGTCCACACCGAGTTGACGCTCGTGTGCCCGAGGTTCACGATTCAGGGCGGGACCCTCGCAGCGTTTGGGGCGGTTTCTCCGTCGGAAATGAAGGGAGTAGTGTACGACACTGATGAGAACCCCCTCATCAACATAAATTTCACTTGCGACTGCCTGACTCCTAATTTCTCGGTGGCGAGCATCAGCCCCGTCTTCGGCATCCTTCCGGCGGCGGCGCTCGGCACCTACACGAAGATTGCGGTCACCACCACCTCGCCCGAGTTCGGCGGCCCCTTCACCGGGTACCGGGCCGTGTTCTCGGTGGGCTCGCCCCAGAACAACTTCTTCGGACGGCTGAGCAACGGTAGCCGGGCGTCGATCTTTGGGGGCACCGTGACCAACGCGCGGTAAGCTCGCCGCCCTGGGGCGCATCGCGCTGCAACGAGTGCGTTGGCGGTGCCGGTCACGAACGTAACGATTCAGGGTGCGCGAGCGCGGATCATGGCGCGCGAGCTCAGAGCGCGATCGCCGCGAGCGTGCCTTCCTCGATGGCCTCGAAGAACTTCCTGGATCCTTGCACGTCGCCGACGAGGCGCACCGGGATGCCGAGATCGGTGAGATCCGTGGCGAGCGCGGTTCGCGGCGCGTAGCCGGTGCAGAGGACGACCGTGTCGACGTCGAGGAGGGCCCGGGGCCGGCCGTTCGGCGGCTCCACCGTCACCGAGCGCGGGCCGATCTCGCGCACCTTCGTGTGCGTGAGCGCCTCGATGCCGAGATCGCGGATGCGATCGAGGAAGTAGACGCGGTCGGCGTGAACGGCCTTCGTCAAGAGCCCGGAGCGCGCGACGATGATGACGCGCTTCCCGCGCTCGGCGAGGTAGTCCGCCACCTCCATGCCGACGAGGCCGCCACCGATGACGACACAGTTCGCGCCGGTCTCCGTGAGGCCCGCGATGATGCGCCAGCCCGCGACGACGTGCGGGAGGTCGACGCCGGGGATGTCGGGGGTGCGGGATTCGGCTCCGGTCGCGAGGATGATCGTGTCGGGGCGGAGGTCCTGCGCGTCGGCGACCGTGAACGGGTGATCGAGATGCACGGTGATCGCGCGCCGCCCGACCTCGCGCTCGAAGAACCGGAGCGCGCTCTCGAGCTCCTCTCGGTGCGGCGGCAGATGGGCGAGGCGCAAATGACCGCCGAGGACGCGATCCGCCTCGAACAGGTGGACGGTGTGCCCGCGCCCCGCGGCGGTGATCGCGGCGGCCATCCCGGCGACGCCGCCGCCGACCACCACGAGGCGCTTCACGCTCGCCGGCATAGCGAGGAGCCGCTTGAACTCGAGCTCACGGCTCACCGTTGGATTCATCGTGCACACGATGCCCTTGTGACGGTGGATCGTCGCGATGCACTCGTTGCAGGCGATGCACGGGACGATGC
>JACORX010000220.1 GCA_016179165.1 Candidatus Rokuibacteriota bacterium
CCTGCGACCAGTCCCTCCTCCAGCTCTACCGCGAGGTGCTGGTCAACTACGTGACGGCGCGCGACGCCGCGACGAACCCCTTCGAATTCGACCTCAAGGTCAAGGGCATCTTCTCCACGGGCGAGATGACGTGGGAAGTCAACTCCCCCGGCGCTGTGGGCGCGCCCGGCGCCGGGCGGCCCTCGGCGGCGCCCAGCGCCGCCCGGCTGCCAGCCCCCCCCACGGCCCCCCCCAAGCGCGGTTAGCGGTGCCGCCGCGGGGCCGCCGCCCGGCGCGCGGGCCCCGGGAGCGGCGGGAGCTGGACGCGAAGGCCGCCAAGCTGGCGGCCTTCGACCTTCTCGCACGCAAGTCCTGGAGCGCCCGCGAGCTGACCAGCCGGCTGAAGCGTCGCGGCGCGCCCGACGAGATCGCGCGCGCGGTGGTCGCCGAGCTCTGCTCCCGAGGCTACGTGGACGACGTCTCCTTCGCGCGCTTCTGGGCCGAGTCGCGCGCGCGCGCGCGGCGCGTCGGCAGCCGCCGGCTCCGCCAGGAGCTTCTCCAGAAGGGCATTGCGCGCGACGTGGCCGCGGCGGCGATCGCCGCCGCCTTCGAGGAGGCGCCCGAGGCTCTGCGGTGCCTCGAGGCGGGCCGCCGCCGGCTGCCGGCCCTCCTGCGTGCCGGCCGCGCGCGGGCGGCGCCGCGGCTGCGCGACTACCTCGTGCGCCGCGGGTACCCCCTGGCGGAGGTGATGCGCACGGTCGCAGCGCTCACCGAGACGCGACCCGACGGGGATGCACCGTCCGACTGACCCCCGGTATAATGACGCCATGACCATGACCGGCAGCGAGCTCCGCCAGTGCTTTCTTACGTACTTCAGCCGCCACGGGCATACCGTGGTCCGCTCGTCGCCCCTCGTGCCCGCACACGACCCGACGCTCCTCTTCACCAACGCCGGCATGGTCCAGTTCAAGAGCGTGTTCCTGGGTGAGGAGCGTCGGGAGTACAAGCGCGCGGCCACCGCGCAGAAGTGCGTGCGTGCGGGCGGCAAGCACAACGACCTGGAGAACGTGGGCCGCACGGCCCGGCACCACACCTTCTTCGAGATGCTGGGCAATTTCTCCTTCGGGGACTACTTCAAGGCCGAGGCCGTGGCCTTCTGCTGGGAGCTCCTGACGGGAGAGCTGGGGCTGCCGAAGGACCGGCTCAAGGCGACCGTCTTCACCGACGACGACGACGCGTTCGCGCTGTGGAAGAAAGTCGCCGGCATGGACGACGAGCGCATCCTGCGCCTGGGCGAGAAGGACAATTTCTGGGCCATGGGCGACACCGGGCCCTGCGGGCCGTGCTCCGAGGTGCACTTCCACCAGGGCGATCACTTCCCGTGCGCTTCGGTCCAGGCGGGCCGGACATGCCTGGGCCCGGCCTGCGACTGCGACCGCTGGCTCGAGATCTGGAACCTCGTCTTCATGCAGTTCAACCGGGACGCGTCGGGGAAGATGACGCCCCTGCCCCGGCCCTCGATCGACACGGGCATGGGCCTCGAGCGCATGGCCGCCGTGATGCAGGGCAAGCAGTCCAGCTACGACACCGACCTCCTGCGACCCCTGATCGCCCGCGTCGAGCGGATCGCGTCGAAGCGCTACGGAGCGGACGCCGAGCATGACGTCTCGATGCAGGTCATCGCCGACCATGCGCGCACGGCGACCTTTCTCATCACCGATGGCGTGACGCCGTCGAACGAGTGGCGCGGCTACGTGCTGCGCCGGATCATGCGGCGGGCGATGCGCCACGGCCGCATGCTCGGGCTCGAGCGGCCCTTCCTCTGGGAGGTGACCTCGACCGTGGTCGAGATCCTCGGCGGCGCCTACCCGGAGATCATCGAGGCCCGCGGGCGCGTCGCGGACGCCGTGAAGCAGGAGGAGGAGCGCTTCAACGAGACGCTCGGCCTCGGCATGGTCAAGATCCGGGAGTACCTCGAGGCGCACGCGAACGACCCGAGAAAAGTCGTGGACGGGAAGTTTCTTTTCACGCTCTACGACACCCACGGGTTCCCGACGGATCTCGCGCAGGAGGTCTTCCAGGACGCCGGCTGGTCCGTGCCGCCGGAGGCGATGCAGCAGTTCGAGACCGAGATGGAGGCCCAGCGTGAGCGCGCGCGCGCGGGCGCGTCATTCGGCGCTCGGCTTACCGCTGGCGGCGCTGCGGCCGCCGATGGCGACGGCACGGTCGAGATCTACCGCCAGCTCTCCGCGCAGATCGGCAAGCCCGAGTTCCTCGGCTACACGCAGCTGGCGACGCCCGCGCGGATCCTGGCCCTGGTCGGCGCGGGACGGCGGCTCACCGAGGCGGCGGAGGGCCGGGTCGTCGAGGTCATCCTCGACCGCACGCCCGCCTATGCCGAGTCGGGCGGCCAGATGGGCGATACCGGCGCCATCATGGGGCGCGAGGGGCAGGGGGCCATCGAGGACACGTACTACCGCGGCGGCCATCTGATCATCCACCGCGTCCGCGTCAGCCAGGGGAGGCTGAGGGAAAACGAAGAGGTGGCCGTGTCCGTCGAATCGGGCCGGCGACAGGGGTTGAGACTCCATCACACGGGGACGCACCTGCTCCACGCGGCGCTCAGGAGGGTCCTCGGCACCCACGTGACGCAGGCGGGCTCGCTGGTCGCGCCCGACCACCTGCGCTTCGACTTCTCCCATGGCGGGCCGCTCAAGGACGGCGAGGTCGAGAAGGTTGAGGATCTCGTCAACGAGCACGTCCAGGCCAACATCGTCGTCACGCCCGCGGAGATGGATCTTCAGGCCGCGCTCAAGAGCGGCGCCATGGCGCTGTTCGGCGAGAAGTACGGCGACCGCGTGCGCGTTGTCCGCATCGGGGATTTCTCCACCGAGCTCTGCGGCGGCACGCACCTCGAGGCCACCGGCCAGATCGGTCTCTTCAAGGTTGTTTCCGAGGGCGCCGTCGCCTCGGGCGTCCGCCGCATCGAGGCGGTGACGGGCGAGGCCGCGCTGAGGCATGTAGGCCAGGAGGAGGCGGCGCTGCGCGAGTCGGCGGGCCTCCTCAAGATCCCGCCGCTCGAGCTGCCGCGGCGCCTCCAGAAGCTCCTCGACGAGCAAAAGCAGCTCGAGAAGCAGGTGCAGCAGCTCGAGGCGCGGCTCGCGCCGCACAGGGCGCACGAGCTGGCCGCCGCCGCGAAGGCCGTCGCGGGCGTGACCGTGCTGGCGTCGCGCATCGACGGCCTCGACGCCGAAGGGCTGCGCTCGGTCGTGGATACGCTGCGCGAACGCATGGGCCCGGGCGTGATCTGTCTGGGATCCGCGATGGACGGGAAGGTCGCCTTGGTGGCGTCCGTCTCCAAGGACCTGACGAAGCGCATTCAGGCCGGCAAGCTCGTGCAGGAGGTGGCGCAGCTCGTCGGCGGCAAGGGCGGTGGCCGGCCTGACCTGGCGCAGGGCGGCGGCACCGATGCCTCACGGCTCGACGAAGCCTTGGCCCTCGTGCCGGCCTTTATCGAGCGCGCGTACAAGGTCTAGCGCCCCGGCACGCGCGACCGATCGTCCCTACTGGAGAGGACCTCGTGAATTCCGCCGTGCTCTTCGACTTCGGAGGCACGCTCGACGCCGACGGCCTGACGTGGAAGGAGCGCTTCCACCGCCTCTTCGGGGCCGAGGGCGTGGCTGCCGAGCCCGCGCGCTTCGATCCCGTCTTCTACGCTGCGGACGACGCCCTCGTCGGGGCCGTTCCTGAGAGCCTCTCGCTCCAAGACACCGTCCGCCGAGTGGCAGACGGCGTGGCGCGGGCGCTTCGGCCGGCCGACGCGGCGCTCGGTTCGCGGGTGGCGGTGCGCTTCCTTGCCGACGCCCGGGTGTGCTTCCTGTCGAATGCGCCGATACTGGAGCGCCTCGCCCGCCGCTACCGCCTCGGCATCGTGTCCAACTTCTATGGCAATCTCGCGACGGTGTGCGATAATGCGCAGGTTCGGCGGTACTTTGGCGTCATCGTAGACTCGGCACGCGTGGGGCTCAGCAAGCCGGACCCGCGCATTTTCATGAAAGCCTTAGACGCGCTGGGGATCGAGCCTGCTCGCGCGGTCATGGTCGGCGACTCACTGGCCCGCGACATGGCGGGAGCGCGCGCGGCCGGCATGGCCCACATCTGGCTCACGCCGGCCCCGGAGCGGCAGGGACGGCCGTGCTGCCCTGGCGACCGCGTGATCCGGTCGCTGCGCGACCTGGAGGGAATACTGCCGTGACATTGGATCCGGGCCTCTCTGGGTCGCCGGGCCTCTCGGGCGGCATCATCGCCGCAGGCGAGGGCAGCCGCCTGAGACAAGCCGGCTGGGCCGTGCCCAAGCCCATGGTAGAGGTGGCGGGCGTGCCGCTGATCGAGTCGGCGATCCGGAACTTCGTCGCCGCGGGCATCACGCGGCTGTCGATCATCGTCAACGAGCAGGAGCGCGACTGCGCGGCGTGGGTCCGCGCGCGGTTCCCCGAGCTCGACCTCCGGCTGACCGTGAAGACCACCGCCTCGTCGCTCGAGAGCTTTCGCGAGGTTGCCGGCGGTCCCGGCGCGGGGCGCATGCTGGTCTCGACGGTGGACGCCTGGTGCCGCGCGGCGGACTTTCGGGGCTTCGTGGAGGCGGCGCTCCGCCGGCCGCGCGAGGCGACGGTACTGGCG
>JACORX010000025.1 GCA_016179165.1 Candidatus Rokuibacteriota bacterium
CCATCCAGTGGGCGGTCCGATCGTCCGCGATGATGGCGGCACCGGCAGCTCGCGCCGGATCTCTAGGTCGCGATCGGGGTAGCGTACACTTTCGGATGGCGCGTGCAGAGCGAAGTGCTCACGTTCGAGCGTCGGCATCTCGATCTCGAGGTAGGGACGTTGCGGCTCGATCCCGGCATGGCGAAAAACGAGGACGGGCGGGTGGTGTATCTCACGTCCGAGGTCCGGACGCTCCTGGGCGAACAGCTCGAGCGCGTCAGAGATCTCGATTGGGGCAGGGGGCAGATCGTGCCGCGGCTCTTCCCGCATCTCGGGCCACGGTTGGCGGGCGAGCGCATCCGGGACTTTCGCAAGGCCTGGGCCGAGGCGTGCAAGGCGGCTGGGGTGCCGGGGGCGTTCCGGCACGCCTTCCGGAGGACCGCGGTGCGGAACATGGTCACTGCCGGCGTGCCCGAGCGGGTCGTGATGAAGATCACCGGGCACAAAACGCGCAGCGTGTTCGATCGGTACCACATCGTGAGCCCGGGGGACCCGCAGGAGGCGGCCCGTCGGATTCACGGGCATAGCCTCGGGCATAGTCGAACGGATTCAGTTGACAGGGGCGGCGTAAGTTCCTAATTTGTCACACATGGGCGGATAGCTCAGCTGGAAGAGCACGGCCCTTACAAGGCCGGGGTCGCAGGTTCGAGCCCTGCTCCGCCCACCATTTCTAAACTGAGGATCCTCGCACCCTCTCCAGCAGAACCACCTTCTCACCGGTGATCAGCGCACGCTCGATCCTGCGACGGGCGACTTCTGCCTGCGCGCGTGGCTCGCCGATGAGCAGGCGAAGCACGACCGAGGTGTCAAGCCCGATGGCCACTCGCCCATCCCTTGGCGATGCTCCGACGGATGTCGCTCAACCGATGCGACTTTCCCTTGGCGTACCGGCGAAGGGAACCCACCCAGGACCAGTCGGGCCCCGGACCCTTCAGAACCCACACGGTCTGCTTCCCGACAAGCCGGCGCTCCACCGCGACCTTCGCCCCGGGAGCGAGGCCGAGCTCCTTGCATAGCGCGGCCGGGAGGGTGGCCTGGCGCTTGGCGGTGATGGCGACGACGTGCATGCCCCAGAACGTATCGCGGGTCGCCTTACTCGGCAATGTCTCTGGTAAGGCACTCTATCTTGCCCCGGCCCAGGGACGTTCTCGCCGCTACGGGATGCAGCATGGTTGCGGCGACCGACAGCCGCCTGGGCAAGGGACCGCACCGGCGGGCGCTCTGGGGAGCGAGTAGGGCTGGACCGCCGCAGTCCGGCGCTCGCAGCGCTCACTGGGCCTCGATCGGCTCGCGTTCCCTGGAGGGCGCGAGGTTCCATTCCGGCCGGCTCGGAACGAGGGGCGGCGGAACGGCGATGTACCGCCGCAGGGCGGCCTTCGTGCGTGGGCCCATGATTCCATCGATCGGACCGGGATCGTAGCCGGCCGCCAGCAGACCCAGCTGGACTTCTCGCACATGGGCGGTCCTGACGCGGAGCTCTGAGTCCGCGGCCTTAGCGGCAGGCGGCGAGGCCGGCTCGTCCGCCCTCACCAAACCGCTGAGGGCGGCCGTTATCGCGATCGAGACGCCCACGAGAATTCCGAGCCGCGTCGAGTGTATCCATCGCATGGTGTGATCCTCCTTGTCCTGCATGATGGCACCGCAAGGCCTGTGCCATGACGTAAGTGCGTGAAAGATCGAGGACGCCAGGGCTGCAGCACACGTGGCGTAGAATTGAGTGGAAGGAATTTCTTGGTAGTTTCTACACAAGAATAGTTGTGCTCCGGTTTCTACGGACTGCCGGCTACACTGAGCCCCCGGGGGAATCCACCCCGGGGGCTTGAACTTCTTGTGGCCGTTAGCTCATCCCGGGATAGGGACTGCCCCCGCGCCAAAGCGCGCGGAGCCCGCTGTCCACGACCAGGGGCGCCGTGTGAGGGGTCACATCTTTGCTGCCGTATCCGTAGTAGTGCGCGAAGCCGCCTTCGTCGAGCCGCGCGAGGAGCTGTGATCCGCCGTCGCGGATCAGCAGCAGGACTCGATGCGTGTTGCACGCCGCCGGCGCACAGCCTGTCAGGGCGATGTAGTCCACTCCGCCGATGCGGACCATGAGAAGGAGTCTGCCTCTGCCGAAATAGGCGCGGGCGCCAGAAGAAACCTGCCCGCCACCCTGCGACGCCGGCGTCCAGTCGGCCCCGAAGAGATCGCGGACCTTGTGGCTCACCTCCGGGTTCTGGAGCACCTCATCTACCGTGTAGCCGTAGGTGAAGACGCGTCCGTCCCCCGGGAGCACCTCGGCCGCTGGCGGTATTGGCGACCCAGGCGGCGGACCGATCGTGCAGCCTGTCGCGAGGAGCACAGCGAGACCAGACAGCCAGCCAACACGACGTAGGTAGCGCATGAGAGCCTCCTTGAGGGTTTCGGTCCGGCCCAGTACGTAAGAAGGACAGAAATCTACGGTACCCGTATTCCTGCGTAGTAGAGCATCCGTGTGTCCTCCTTGCGCGTTGCGAGAGGCAAGTGGCGTGCCAGAGCGATCCGCTCGACATGGCGAGAGCGCCGGGTAGCGGCGGCAGTGTAAAAGGTTTTTCTTACACGGTAGCCTTTTCCCTCTTCGATCTCGCGCCGCTGGGCCAAGCGTGGCCGCCTGCTGTGTTTCCGTCTGCTTAGCGCACATGGCTGTCAGGCTGCAGGTTGGCATGCTCCTCGCGGTTCGCCAACGGGAGCATCACGCTGCCTCTGATCTACGTGTATGCCGTCTTTCGCTTTCTGCCCGGCGAGCCATGGATCAGGGGCGCCTTGTGGGGCGGCATCCACGCTGTGGTCTCCGGCTGCGGGATGGCACAGCCGATGCACCATAGCATCGTCTGGGAGGTGGCCACGATGAGACCAATCATTCAGTTTCTCTTCTCGAGACTCTCGGGCCCCGGGCTACGGATGTGGGCGCAGCAATCCCTCGGCCCAACGCCCTTTGCGGCAATGACGCCGGTGTCGATACCAGACGCCGGCGCCATTGACGCGAGCCTCATACCGGTCGCAGGTGTCGTTCTCCTCGTGCTGATCGTGTCGAGCGTGGTGGAGCTCTACGACCGGAGCCGAAATCGGGAGAAGAGGATCGTGGACCAGCGCGACGGGTTGAAGGTTGTGCGACAAACCTTCGCAGTAGCCAGCGCAAGACAGCGGCAGGCGATCGACGTGACGCCCCAGGTGCGGGGTGTCGTCCACGGCGCCGGCGTGTCGACCGGGCTCGTCATCGCCAACTGTCTGCACACGACCTGTGCGGTGCTCATCGAGGAGCCCCGCCCGGAGCTGGTCGAGGATCTTGTGCGGCTGATCGGCCGCCTGGTGAAGGAAGACGCTCCTTACAAGCACAACGATGCCCGTGTTTCGGACTGCGAGCGGGGCAACGCCGCAGCGCACTTGCGAGCGACCCTCCTGGGGCACGGCGTCGCCGTCGGCATCACGGACGGGGAGCTGCTGCTGGTCGGGCTCCAGGGCATCGTCCTCGCGGAATGGGACGGCCCGCGGCCGCGGCAGATGCACGTTCAGATCATGGGGGTGTAACGTGACGATCTCACGAATTGACTTGATCCGATCTGTCCGACTCATCGGAGTGCTCGTGTTTGCGCTTCCGATTGCCTGCGCGTGTCTCTTCCCGCCGACGGCGTCGGCCGGCGCGCCGACAGACCAGCTGAAAGCACCGGTCGACCGGGTGATCCGGATCCTTCAGGATCCGAAGCTCAAGCCGGACTCAATGGCGGCGGAGCGCAGGGCCGCGATCCGCAAGGAAGCCGAGTCCATCTTCGACTTTCCGGAGACGGCGAAGCGCGCGCTCGGCCATCACTGGCAGAGTCTGGGCGCCGCCGAGCAGAGTGAGTTCGTATCCCTCTTTACCGATCTTCTTGAGCGGGCCTACCTCGGGAAGATCGAGCGCTACAGTGGAGAGCCGATTACCTACACTGGCGACTCCATCGAGGGCGATCTAGCGACCGTCAAAACCAAGTTCACTACGAAGCAGGGCACCGAGATTCCGATCGAGTACCGTCTACTCCGGCACGGCGACCGCTGGCAAGTCTACGACGTCCTCATCGAGGGGGTCAGCCTGATCGCTAACTACCGGGCTCAATTCGACCGGATCATGCGAACCGGCTCGTACCAGGAGCTCGCGCGCCGGCTCCGAGCCAACCAGGCCGAGATCAGCGCCCCGGCAGGCTCGCAGCAAGGGGCCAGGCCGCCGCGGTCATGAAAGGAGCCAACCATGTCTAGTCGAGCCCCACTTCGACTCGCCCTGATCACGCTCTCCCTGGCGAGCCTCGTCTGGCTATTCCCGACGGTCGCTCCGGCGGGAATGCGGCACGCCGGCACCGTGTTGGTGATGGGCGGTTCCGCCGGTACCCTGATCCTGGGGGAGTATTGGGTCAATGGGCAGTGGCGTCTGCTCACGGTCCGCATCACGCCCGACACGCAGGTCGTCCTGTCCGAGCGCGACGAGATGTTCAAGGAGCTGACCGACACGTTCACCACGACGCCGGTTCGCGCGCGAGGTCTCAGAATCAAAGACTTCGTCGTTGTCGAGCTTGTGGACACGGCTCCTGACAACGTCGCGAGCCTCGTGATGGTCACGCATCCTGAGACCGCCGGGTCATAGAGCGGCGGAGCTGAACGAAGAGATCAACCTCGTGGTCTACGACCGTGCGTCGGCGGGGCGCCTCGGAAAGATCTTCGAGGGGGATCTGAGGAGGGATTCGCGATGCGGAGGGCACTAGCAAGTTTCGCTTCCGTACCGCTGATGTTGGGAGTGCTCGGCGCCGGGCCGGCCTGGGCGGTCGACGAGTCGAAGGTGAGACAGGGTAGCAGGCAGGTCGAGAGCGGAGCCAAGCAGGTCGCCGAGGGTGTCGTGGGTACCGCCAAAGGTGTCGGCAAGACGGTGGTTGGTGGCGCCGGGGTCGTGGGGGAGAAGATCAAGGAGGCCGGCCAGGCCGCCAAGCCGGCCTCCAAGAGGGCGTGGGGCAATGTCCGCGGCGGCGTGGTGTCTTTCGGCCACAACGTGAAGACGTTCTTCACGCGGCTCTTCGGCGATTCGTTCCAGCGCGAGATGGACGAAAAGGGGAAGAAGTGATCACGAAGGGACGGCGGGCGCGGTGTGAACAAGTACCGCGCCCGCCGGCGGGGCACTGCTACTCGGCGTCGGTCATCAGCGTCACGGTCACCCGGCGCTTCTTCTCGGCAGGAGTGCCGGGATCGTCGAGCGGCCCCATGCCGATCGCCTGGACCCGAGAGAGCTGCACCCCCTTGTCCGCGAGAAAGCGGCGAACGGCCTCGACGCGGCGCTGAGCGAGCGTGTAGTTGTAGGTCTTCGTGCCCTTCGGGTCCGTGAACCCGCCAAGCCTGACGACGAGCGTTGGGTTCGCCTCCAGCTCCTTGACGACGCTTACGAGGGCAGTCTGGGCGCCGTCGGAGAGCTCGGCCTGGTCGAACCCGAAGTAGATCTCGATCGTGTCCACCGCCTTCTGGTTGTAGCGGTTCGACCAGACGCGTGTGAGGCGGCCGTCCACGCTGCTGGCCTTGGCCATGGCGCCGTCGGCGCGCTCGCCGACGCGGCTCGCCAGCCGGGTGGTCTCACCCAGATTCGCGTCGGTGGTCTTGATCTGATTGCCGAGCCCGTCCATTCGCTCGCCCATCTCGGCTTCCTTCTTGCCCATGAGGTCGCGGACCCAGTCCTTGGTCGCGCAGCCCGACACGGCCATGAGTACGGCAGGTAGCAGCACGGCGATCCTCGTCATGTGCACCATTCTGTCCTCCTTCTCCGGGGTTGGGGGGCGGTTGAGTCCGCTCGCTCGGGGTGCAACATATGCGCCAGCGCGGAACGGACGGGTTTGGCTTCTGGGACAGCCGAAAGAGCACACGTTGACCCACACGACCGCGTAATCTTTACCCGGGAGGTGTAGGCGTTACTCGATTTCTCGGACGGGTCCGGACACGACAGTTCCGCGCACTTGACTGCCATCCCGGCTTGGCACAGCCTAGGTAAGCGGTTCGACCGCGCTTGGGGCCTCACCACACCCTTGGGGGCGAGATAATCCATGAGCCTCAAGATACTGGTTGTCGATGACGAGACCGCCGCGCGGAAGGGACTGGTGTCTCTCCTCTCCGGCTGGGGTTATGCCGTCGAGGAGGCCGCCGACGGGCAGGAGGCCCTCGAAAAGGCCGTCGCCGGCCTGCCGTCGGTAGTCATCACCGACCTCGTCATGCCCCGCCTCGACGGCCACGCGCTCCTCAAGGCGCTGCGCGAGGAAGCGCCCTTCGCCGCCGTCATCCTCTTGACAGGGCAGGGCAGTATCGAGACCGCCGTCGCCGCCATGAAGGACGGCGCCTACGACTACCTGACCAAGCCCGTGGACGTGGCGCGCCTCAAGCTGCTCATCCCCAAGGCCGCTTCCAGCAGCGAGGCCCACCGCGAGGTCGCGCTCCTGCGCCGCCAGCTCCGTCAGGTCAGGGGCATGGGCCGGCTGGTGGGCACGGGACCCTCGATGCAGGAACTCTACCGGATGATCGAGATGGCGGCGCCCACGCCGGCGCCGATTCTCATCACGGGGGAGAGCGGCACCGGCAAGGAGCTGGTGGCGCAGACCATCCACGAGCTGTCGCCGCGGGCGCAGGCGCCGTTCGTCGCCGTCAACTGCGCGGCCATTCCCGAGACGCTCCTCGAGAGCGAGATCTTCGGCCATGAGAAGGGCGCTTTCACGGGCGCGCTCGAGCGCCGGGCCGGCTGCTTCGAGCTCGCGCACCAGGGGACGCTCTTCCTCGACGAGATCGCCGAGATGAA
>JACORX010000026.1 GCA_016179165.1 Candidatus Rokuibacteriota bacterium
ACGGCCGCTGGCGCTGGCCCTGTCCGTCCTGCGGGACGGGCAGAGGGCCCGGACCGTGGAGGCCTCGCTGCTGCACGAGGGCACGACGCTGGCCCGCTGCACCGCGCTCTTCCTGCGGGCCGACCCGGGATCCGTTCCGCCGTCGGAGGCCCCCGCGGCCCCGGCCGCCGGTCCCGAGGCCGGGCGCCCCATCCCCGAGCACGTACGGGCGTGGAGCCCCTTCTTCACGGGCGTCGACACGCGGGTCATCGAGGGCGAGCTCCAGCAGCCGGGCCCGGCGGCGGTCTGGCTCAGCCTGCGGCGCCCGCTGGTCGCGGGCGAGGAAAACTCGCCGCTCGTCCAGGCCGTCTCGGCGGCGGACCTCGCGAGCGGCATCTCCGCCGTGGTGGACCTGCGAGCCTGGAGCTTCATCAACGCCGATCTCACCATGACCCTGTGGCGCCGGCCGGAGGGCTCGTGGATCCTGGTCAGAGCGGAGACGAACCCGGGAGATCTGGGGCGAGGCTCGGCCCTCGGCGCCCTGTCGGATCTCTGGGGCCCATTCGGGTCCTGCGCGCTCAACCTCATCTTCGAGCGCGCGGCGCGAGGGTAGCGCCCGCCTCGCGCCGGCCGGGCCGCCGCCTCAGCCCTCCTCGGCAGCCAGGCGCCGCACCAGGGCGTCCGTCAGCACCATCATGCGGACCTTCCCCCCGCGAGAGGGCCCTCGCTGCGACCTACTGGTTCAGGCGGCGCTTGAGGAAGCCCAGGAGCCCCTGGGGCATGAAGATCACCATGGCGGTGAAGATCAGCCCCACGGGGATCAGGTAGTACTCGGTCCAGAAGCGCGAGAAGCCCTCGCGCAGCAGCAGGAAGAAGGCCGCGCCGGCCACGGGGCCCACGAGCGTCCCCATGCCGCCCATGACGTTGAAGACGACGACCTCGCCCGAGATCAGGAAGAAGACGAAGTCGGGCGCGGCGAACTTGTTCTGGATCGCGTAGAGCACGCCGGCCAGCCCCGCGAAGACCCCCGAGAGCATCACGGCCACGATCTTGTAGCGCTCCACGGAGTAGCCGATGGCCCGGGTGCGCGGCTCGTTCTCGCGGATGGCCTGCAGCACCATGCCGAAGGGCGATTGCGTGACGCGGCGGAGGATCAGGAAGGAGACCGTCACCACGGCGAGCACGAACCAGTGCAGTGTCTCCGTGGTGAAGGGGACCGAGAAGAGGCCGGGAATGGACAGCGCAGGCCGCCCGAAGCTGAGGCCGTTCTCGCCGCCCGTCACTTCCGTCCAGGTGAAGATGATGACGTAGAAGATCTGCGAGAACACCAGCGTCGTGATCGCGAAGTAGATGTCCCGCAGGCGTGTGGCGAAGTAGGCGACGAAGATGGCCACCACGGCGGCGGCGGTGAGACCTGCGAGCAGGGCGAGCCACAGGTTGGCGGGCTTGACGGCCAGCAGCGCGGCCGCCGCCCCGTACATCCCCAGCCCGAAGAAGACCGAGTGGCCGAAGGAGACCATCCCGGTGTAGCCGATCAGGATGTCCAAGGACATGGCGAGCAAGCCCCAGATCAGGATCTCGGTGACAAAGCGGCGCCAGAACTCCGGCAGCACGAGCGGGGCGACGACGAGGAGCGCCAGGACGACGCAGAAGCCGATCCAGTAGGTGGTGACGGAGCGTCGCATGGCTATTTGGGCGTCGGCACGAAGAGGCCGGTCGGCCTGAAGAGGAGCGTGAGGATCAGGGCCACGAAGGAGACGATGACCGCCTGGGAGGGGCTCACGATCAGCGAGGCGTAGGCTTCGAGGAGGCTGATGAAGATGGACGCGAGGATCGAGCCGCCGAGATTGCCCATGCCGCCCACCACGACCACGATGAAGGCGCGCAAGGTGAAATCGGCGCCGATGTTCTGGGTGACGCCGGCCAGGGGTCCGAAGAGCACGCCGCTGGCGGCCGCCATCCCCGCGCCGATTGCGAAGACGGCGATGTGAAGCGACGGGACCGGAATGCCCATGGCCTGGGCCATGACGCGATCTTGCATGGCGGCGCGGATCCAGATGCCGTACTTGCCGTACCTGAGGAAGACGTAGAGCGCGCCGATGATGGCCGCGGAGATCAGGGCGGTGGCGATCCGGTACCAGGGGTACTGAAGGTAGAAGAGCGAAAACTGCCCCGTGATTGGTTCCTGGAGCTTCCGCGCCGAGGGGCCCCACTGCCAGAGCGCGTACTTCTGGAGCACGAGGGATATGCCGAACGTGGCGAGAATCGTCGTGAGGGGGTCGCGGCCGAGGAGCGGTCGGAGCGTGCTCACCTGTAAGATCGCCCCGAACGCGGCGATGGCAAGCGTTGCTGCGATCAGAGCGAGCCAGAAGTTCCCCGTCACGCCGAGCGTGGTGGCGCCCACGAAGGCCCCGAGCATCACGAGCTCCCCGTGGGCGAAGTTCACCACGTCCATGATCCCGAAGATGAGCGTCAGCCCCGAGGCCACCAGCGCCAGGATCATGCCGTTGACGAGGCCGTTGATGGTCTGGATGAGGATCTGCTCGAGCGGGAGACCCATGGCGCTCAGACTCCCAGGTATTGGTGAATGACGGCGTGGTTGGCTCGGAGATCGGCCGCGGGCGCATGGTGGCGGACCACGCCCTTCTCCATGATGTAGACGCGCTCCGAAGCCTCGAGGGTCAGCGGCACGTTTTGCTCTACCAGGAGGATCGCGACCCCGTCGCGGTGCAGCACCTCGATGATCTCGCGGATCTGCGAGACCATGCGCGGCATGAGCCCCTCGGTCGGCTCGTCGAGGAGGATGATCTTGGGCTCGAGCATCATCGCCCGCGCGATGGCCAGCATCTGCTGCTCGCCACCCGAGAGCGTGCCACCGGCTTGGTTCCGCCGCTCAGCCAGCACCGGGAACGAGGCGTAGATCTTGTCGAGGAGCGCCGTGCGCCCGGCCTCGGTCACGCCGGGACGGTCGAGGCCGGTGCGCAGGTTCTCCATGACGGTCAGGAGGCGGAAGATGCGCCGGTCCTCGGGTACCCAGGCGATGCCCAGGTGCGCCACGTGGTGGGCCGCCATGCCGCCGATCTCGCGCCCCTCGAAGGTGACGCTGCCCTCCGACGGGCGCACGAGGCCCATGACGGTCTTGAGCGTCGTGCTCTTGCCGACGCCGTTCCGCCCCAGCAGCCCCACGACTTCCCCCGCCCCGACCTCGATCGACACCCCGTGGAGGATGTGGGACTTGCCGTAGTACGTGTGGACGTTGTCGAGGGTGAGCATCAGGTCTTGAGGTAGACCTCCTGCAC
>JACORX010000222.1 GCA_016179165.1 Candidatus Rokuibacteriota bacterium
ATCGTCCGGCAGATCGTCACCCGGTATGGGGGCACGATAGATGTTGACAACGTCGCTGGCGGCGGGGCCCGATTTGTGATCCGGTTTCCATTCGCCGACCAGGAAAACGCCAAAGGGAGGCACCCATGAAGCATCATGTTCTGGTCCTGGATGACGAGGCGGACGTCCGTAACGCCATCCGACTGCAGCTCAAGGACACGCGGTACGAGATCCTGGAGGCTGAAAGTGTCCAGCAGGCGACGGACTTGCTGCGCGACAATGCCATCAGCATCGACGTCATTATCTGCGACGTGCGAATGCCGGGGATCGGCGGGGTCGAAGCAGTCGCCTACTTTCAGCGCGAATACGTTTCCACGCCGGTGATCGTCCTGACCGGTTTTCCAGACGTCGCGCTCGCGGTGGACTTCATGAAGAAAAAAGACGTGGTCGAATATCTGACCAAGCCGGTGGAAAAAGACAAGCTGATCGCGGCGGTCGAGCAGGCTGCGCGAGGCCGCAAGCTCTTCGAGTGACGTCAGGCGGCGCCGCTTCCTCACCGGCCGCTACATCGCCCGGCGCATCGTCACGGGCGCGTGACGGCGCCGCGAGGCCGTGGGAGCGGTGGCGACCTTCCGAGACACTTGTGCTATCGTACGGGGCATGCCGCCCGATGCGTATGTGGATCGCCTGATGGGCAAGCTCGTGAAGACCGTGCTGGTCTCGCTCGAGGCCACGGAGGCCGCGCGGGACGCCGTTGCCGAGATCCTCAAGCGCGGCGCCGAGACCGGGATCTTCTTCGCGAAAGGGCGCGGCACGCAGCCTCCTACAACCACCGGCTTCGAGCTGACCGAGCAGGACCGCGACTTCCTCCGCTCTCTCTCGATACGCCCCGACCGGGACTAGCGCCGTGCGCGCTCTCCTCGTGCTGGCCGGCCTCATCCTCTGCTTCATCATCCTGTCGCCGATGCTGCGAGGCTGGCGGCCTCGGCTGCCCTGGGGCGGGGACCGCCCCGACCAGCTCGTCAAGGATCCGTTCTGCGGCACGTACGTGCTGCGCTCGAAGGCCCTCCGGCGGGAGAGCGGCGGGGAGGCGCTGCACTTCTGCAGCGCCGACTGCGCGGCCCGCTTCGCGCGGGGCGAGCGCCCCATCTGACCATCCGCGGCCAACCCTGACGCGCGTGTCCTACCGCCTGCTCGTCTGCACCGTGTCGCTGGACGGCAAGCAGGCGAGCGGCAAGGCGTTCAACGCGGCCTTGAAGGACAAGCCCGAGGTGAAGTCGCGGCTCGAGTCCGAGTGGGACGCGGCCGCCAAGGGCAACTACGCCAAGGCCATAGACCGCGCGGACCAAGCCGCGCGAATGAGGTGGACACCATGCCGAGAGTACGCGAGATAGAGGACGACGGCGGCGATCCCATCCTCGAAGAGCTCTTCGCCAAGGAGCGCGAGCTCTTCGGCGGTCTCTTCAACACCACGAAGGTCTTTGCCCACTGCCCGCCCATCCTCAAGGCGGCCAAGCAGCTCTCGGCCTCCATCGAGAAGTCGGGGCGGCTGCCGGCCTCGCTCGTGCCGCTCGTCTACCTCCGCGTCGCGCTCATCAACGGCTGCCCCTTCTGAATCGACATCAACGCATCCAGGGGGATGCAGACGGGAGCGGACGAGGACAAGATCCGCGAGGTGCCGGCGTGGCGGGAGAGCCGCCGGTTCTCGGAGATGGAGCGGGCGGCGCTCGAGTATGCGGAAGCCATGACCATCACGGGCCAGCGCGCGAGCGACGAGCTGTTCGCGCGGCTCCGGGCCCTGTTCGACGAGGCGCAGATCGTCGAGCTGACGGCCGTGGTCGCGCTCGAGAATTTCCGCAGCAAGTTCAACGTGCCCCTCGGGGTCGAGTCGCAGGGGTTCTGTGTTCTCGGGTAGCCGACCACTGAAGTCCTCGCGGGCCCGGCCCGGCATAACCTTGACCCGCCGACCGATTGTCGCTAAACTCGGTGAAGTTTCGGTGGCTCTCCACTCCCGCGCCACTGGATATAGCCCGTTGCTGGCCCGTGAAGAAAAGTGGGGTGCCGTGACGCACCGAAAGTCAGGGCGATGACGCCCCTGCCGGAAGGCCTTCCCCAAGCCGCCCTCGAAGCAGTAGCCAACGGTGTGGTCATCACCGATGCCCAGGGGACCATTCTTTGGGTCAATGCCGCGTTTACCCGGATGTCCGGGTACTCCTCCGCTGGGGCGATCGGCCGGACACCGCGCCTGCTCAAATCGGGCGAGCATCCCCCGGCCTTCTATCACGAGCTCTGGGCCACGATTACCTCGGGCAAGAGCTGGACGGGCGAGATGACCAATCGCCGCAAGGACGGCTCGATTTACGTCGAAGAGCAGACCATCACCCCGGTCCCGGACGCCGCCGGCAACCCGGCATATTTCATCGCCGTCAAGCAGGACCGCACATTGCGGCGGCGGGCCGACGACGCGCTCCGGCGGTCCGAGGAGCGGTACCGGCTCCTCGCCGAGAATATCAGCGACGTGATCGGGCTCTACGACCTGGGGATGAATGCGGCCTACATCAGTCCATCCGTGGAGCGGCTCCTCGGCTACACGCCGGACGAAATGCTCGCGCGGCCCATGATGGACCAGCTGGCGCCTGGCTCCCGCGATCTCGCCATGCGCGTGTTCCGGGAAGAAATGGAAATCGAGCGCGGCGGACGCGGCGATCCGGCGCGGTCCCGGACGCTGGAGGTCGAGCTGTCGTGCAAGGATGGCAC
>JACORX010000241.1 GCA_016179165.1 Candidatus Rokuibacteriota bacterium
GCGGGGCCGCGGCCAGCTTCGCCACCCTACGCATGCGTGAATCGCAGCCCTGCGGGCTGCGGACACTTGCGAAGGGCCCACTCCGCAGGCCGCGGCCCCGCCACCCCCGACGCCACCCGCCCGATCACGGAAAGCCGGCTCATGGAGGGCCAGCGTTGTGCATGGTGATCAGGCGTAGTTGGGGAACATTCTCTGGAAGACTGCGGCGGGAGTGCGGGGCTTGAAGTAGGCCATCTGGCGCTCCGAGTAGTCGATGCCGCCGCGGAAGACTATGGACGCGGTCGCGATGAGCGTGCCGGACGCTGTGGAGAGCGTGCTCTCCGTGCGCCAGAAGGTCCGCTTGCGGTCTACCGGCGTCACGTCGGCGAAGCGCCCGGAGGCGACGAGCGCGCCGTCGAATGGCGCGTTGGGCTTGTGGAGGCTGACGGCAAGGCGGTTGGTCAGGCCGCCCTCCTTCATCACGAGCGCCGCCAGCCACCACGCGACTTCATCGAGTAGCACCGGTGCTAGACTCGGGTGGAGGCGGTCGCCGCCCGCGCGCCACGGCTCGCGCGGGGTCAGTCGCGCCCAGACGCCTTCCTCGTCGAAGGACAGCGCGACCTGGAGGCCGAGCGGGTTGCCCGCGCCGCAGGCCAGGCAGTAGTCCGACATGGGCAGGGGAGAGCCGTTGCCGCCGCCGGCCCACGCGTCCGCCGTCGCAGGCGCCGCCCGCAGGTCGGCGACGCTGCCGCTCGTCAGGGTATGGCCGTCCTGGAGAATCGTGAGGCCGACGGTGTCGGCACCACGGTCAACCTGGAGGTTGAGCGCGGTCTCGATCGGGACGGACGAGGTCAAGCGCCCGTCAACGCGGCGGGGGCCCGGGGCGCGGCCGAGCCGTATCGCAGCGGCGTCTACCAACCCGACGAGGCAGCCGCCGTGCACGATGCCGGGCCAGCTTTGAAGAGACTTCGGCGCCTCGAGCCGGCCGCGCCCTGTCTGAGACACGTGAAGAGTCTCTTCGAACACCCGCTCAATGGTGTCCAGGGGCGGGCCTACTCTCCTCGCGTGCTACATTTGACAAAAGTCATGGCAAGGTAAATTCTAACAGGAGTCATGGCAACGCAAATCATGGTCGCGGCCATTCTACGCTTCGGGGAAAGTGGGCCGCAACGCTCGTGATCCGCGGGCTCGAGCTCGTCGTTACCGGACCCTTCGCGCGGGCGACGTTCACGAACTTCTTCTTCATGTCGAGCCTCAGCTGTTTCATCCTCCTGCCGCTGTACGTCCAGCGACTGGGAGGGACTGACGCCGAGATCGGCCTGGTCCAGGGCGTGTACAGCGCCGCCGGCATCGTCTGCCAGCCCGTGATCGGCCTCTGGCTCGATCGTGTCGGCCGCCGCTTTTTCATGGCGCTCGGCGTGTCTCTGCTCATCGTCTCCTCTGCCGCCTTCCTCGTCAGCCACTCGCTGGCGTTGCTGGCCGGGCTCCGCGTCGTTCAGGGGCTGGGCTTCTCGGCCTTCTTCGTCGCGAACTACCTGCACGTGGTGGACCTCGTGCCGGCGGAGCGCCGGGGCTGGGCGCTCGGCATCTACGGCGTCTCCGGCTTCCTCGGTACCGCGCTCGCTCCCGTCGCGGGCGAGATCATTGTGAACCGCCTGAGTTTCCAATGGCTTTTCGCGCTGTCCGTTCTCCTGGGCGGCGCGGCGGCTTGGCTCGTGGTCACGACACGCGGCATCCGCCCGCCGACGTTGGGCGATGGCCCGGGGTTCGGCTCGCTGCGCGCGGGGCTGGCCGAGGTTTTTCGGCTGCACATGGCGCTGACCTTCTTCTTCGGGCTCGGGACCGGCGTCATGTTCACCTTCCTGCCGACCTTCGGCGAGGGTTTGGGCGTCCACAGCGTCAGCCTTTTCTACACCGCCTACGCCATCGCGGCGGTGGGAGTGCGCGTGGGCGGCGGGAACCTGATCGACACGCGCGGGCGGCGTGCGACCATCATCCCCTCCATGTTCGTCCAGGCGGCCGCAGCAGGGCTCCTGACCGCGATGGCGTTCCTGGTGCAGCCGCACATGACTGTGCCCGTCGTGCCGTTCCTCTTCCTGACCGGGCTCTTGGCGGGCGGCGCCCACGGCTTCCTCTACCCGGCGTTGGCAGCGCTCCTGATGGACGTGACTCCGGCGGCCCGGCGGGGAGGTGTGGTCGGCATCTTCAGCGCGGTTTTTCTCGCTGGCAACGCACTGGGGTCCATCGTCTTCGGCTACGTCGCTCACGGCCTTGGATACGGCGTCATGTGGAGCACGCTGACGCTCCTGTTGGCGGCCGGTTTCCTCCTTTCGTTCAGGCTCGCAGTCGGCTCCGCCGTCACGGCGCTGCGGGCGATTTGACTTGGCCCGACCCGGGCCCGATACTGCTGGTGCGCGCGGGGCGCAGGCGCGCCGGAGGAGGGTGAAGATGGCGAGGCTCGCACTGGTGCCGCACGTCGGACTGCCGCTCCTCATTGCCGCCGCGCTCGCTGCCGCGCCCGCGCATCTGCCCGCACAGACGCCCGCGCCCGCCGGCCCGCAGGAGGCCCCCCCGCAGGAGGCCGGAGTAGTCGGGCTCTTCCTCGATTCCGCGAGCCTCCAGCCCACCGTGGTCCTGCGGGGCAAGCGCGACCGCCGGAGCTTCGGCATGGCGATCGGCGCGGCGGAGGCGACCGGCATCGTGTACCCGCTCGAGAATCGCGTCCCGCCGCGACCGCTGACCCACGATCTCTTCCTGACGCTCTTCGGCCGGCTCAAGGTCGTGGTCACCCGCGTGGTCATCACGGATCTCAAGGACGGGATCTACTACGCCACGGTGTTCCTCGACGCCGGCGGCAAGGAGATGCAGCTCGACGCGCGCCCGTCGGACGCCATTGCGCTCGCGGTCCGCGCCAAGGTGCCGGTGCTCGTCGAGGACCGCGTGTTCGACAAGTCCGAGCTTCTGCCGGGCCCGCACCCGGCGCCGCGCATCTAGCCGATGGCTCCGGACGGGCCCGCGGGCGCCGGCGCGCCGGCGGAAGGCGGGGACCTCGAGACCCAGCAGTGGGCGATTCAGCGCCGCATCGACGACGTCTTCGCCAAGCTCGGGGAGAAGTTCGGAGATCTCTCGGGGCGCGTGGTGGTGCGGATCAAGCCCGAGACCACGTTCGCCCAGATCGGAGGCCTGCGCGAAGCCAAGAGCATCGTGCGGAGCTTCGCGACGGCGCTGACCGACCCGGAGCTCTACCGCAAGTGGGGCATCACGCCGCCCAAAGGCGTGCTGCTCTACGGCCCGCCCGGCACGGGCAAGTCGCTGCTCGCCCGCGCGCTCGCCACCGAGACGGGCTCGGTCTTCTACCACCTCAAGCTGATGAACCTGACGTCCAAGTTCGGCCCGAACACGGGCGAGCTGCTCCAGGAGATCCTGGCCGTCGCGAAGGAGCAGGGCAAGGGCGTGCTCTTCCTCGACGAGGCCAACGCGCTGTCGCTCGAGCACCTGCTGCCGCCCGCCCAGGCGCGGGAGGCCTCCGCGCGCCTGGTGGCGGCGCTCTGCGAGAAGCTCGACGGCCTCGATGACTTCTCGCGGATGATCGCCGTCGGCTCCACGAGCCGCACCGACTCGGTCGACTCCTCGCTGGTCGCCCCGGGCCGTCTTGATCGCCTGGTCGAAGTGACGCTGCCGGACGGCCCCGACCAGCAGGAGATCCTCGAGATGGCCCGCAAGCGCGCCGAAGCCGCCGCGGGGCGCACGCTCTTCGCCGGCCTCGACTACCGCTCCATGCTGCCGCCCATGGGCGGCATGAGCGGAGCGGAGATCTCCGAGATCATTCGGCGGGCGCTCGAGCAGAAGGTCCACGCGGCGGGACAGGGGCAGGACAACGGGCTCGTCACGACGCAGGACCTTCTCCAGCAGATCGACCGCTACCGCCGTACCCGGGAGATGGTCGAGAAGATCCGCTACGGCCAGTACCTCTAGCAGGCGGCTGAAAAGGGCCCATCTGCTTCGTTGGCGCCCTCGGCCGCAGGTTCAACGTA
>JACORX010000223.1 GCA_016179165.1 Candidatus Rokuibacteriota bacterium
AGAGGAGACATAGCCCGTGGCTCCATCGACCCGCACCGTCGGCATCGTCGGGCTCGGCTTCGGCCGCGCCCACATCCCCGCCTTCCAATCGCACGGCTGCGAGGTTGTGGCGGTCTGCCAGCGCGACCAGGTCGCCGCGCGTAAGGTCGCCGAGCGCTACGGGGTCCCGCGGGTCTTCGAGCGCTGGGAGCAGATGCTGGAACAGGCGCGGCCCGACATCGTCGTGATTGCCGCGCCGCCCGCGTTGCACCGCCCCATCGCCGTCGAGGCACTTGCCGCCGGGGCGCACGTGCTCTGCGAGAAGCCCCTGGCGATGGACGCCGCCGACGCGCGCGCCATGGTCGAGGCGGCCCAGCGCGCGAAGCGCACGGCCATGACCTGCTTCAACTGGCGCTTCCCGGCGGCGATGCAACGCCTGCACGCCATGGTCGAGGCCGGCTTCCTCGGGCGGCTCTTCCACGTCAACCTGCGGTATTTCGGTCCGCGTTTCGCCGACGAGGAGGTCGCGCCGACGTGGCGGATGGACCGCGCCCAGGCCGGCCACGGCGCGATGGGGGACATGGGCGTGCACCTGGTCGACCTCGTGCGCTGGCACTTCGGGGAATTCAAGCGGCTGACGGCGCAGGCCGGGATCGCTCACCCGTCGCGCACGGTTCCGGGAGGTGGCAGGGCGGGGGACGCCGAGGACTACTGCGCGGTCACGGGCGAGCTCGTCTCGGGCGCCCTGGTGACGCTGGTCGCGAGCCGCGTCGCGCGGGGCGTTACCCAGCAGACGATCGAAGCGTACGGCACCGACGGGGCGCTCCAGTACCGCCTCGACCGGGGCACGCCGCGCTGGTGGCGCGGCGAGCTGCGCGCCGTCGGCAGGAGCGGAAGTTTCGCGCCCGTCAAGGCGCCCGCGGGTCTGCCGAAGAGCGCCGGGGAAGGCGACCCGCTCGAGGTGGTGGGAAAGACCACGATCGCGCCTCTCGTGAAGCGCTTCCTTGCCGCGACCCGCACGGGGCAGAGCCCGTCGCCTTCCTTCGAGGATGGCCTGCGCGCCCAGGCCGTGCTGGACGCGGTGCTCGAGTCCATTGCGTCCGGCGGCCGGATGGTGTCTATTTAGGCCACACACTCACGACCCTGGAGGGGCTCCCGATGGAATTCGAATACTCGAAGAAGACCAAGATGTACATGGAGCAGTTGACCGACTTCATGAACAAGCACATCTACCCGGCTGAGTCCGTCTTCGCCGAGCAGCTGAACCAGGGGCCGACGCGCTGGCAGGTGCCGCCCATCATGGAGGACCTCAAGGCCAAGGCGCGCGAGCGGGGGCTGTGGAACCTCTTCCTGCCCGAGAGCGAGCGCGGCGCCGGGCTGACCAATCTCGAGTACGCCCCGCTCTGCGAGATCATGGGCCGCTCTCCGATCGCGCCCGAAGCCTTCAACTGCTCCGCCCCCGACACCGGTAACATGGAGACCATCGAGCGTTACGGCTCGCCCGCACAGAAGGAGC
This sequence comes from Candidatus Rokuibacteriota bacterium, assembly GCA_016179165.1. Lineage (GTDB taxonomy): Bacteria > Methylomirabilota > Methylomirabilia > Rokubacteriales > CSP1-6 > AR37. Next base: position 1,496 of record JACORX010000223.1, read on the forward strand.
AGTGGCTCAAGCCGCTGCTCGAGGGAAAGATCCGTTCCGCCTTCGCCATGACCGAGCCCAAGGTCGCGTCGTCGGACGCGACGAACATCGAGTCCTCGATCGTGCGCGACGGCGACTCCTACGTCATCAACGGCCACAAGTGGTGGACCTCTGGCATCGGCGACCCGCGCTGCCAGGTCCTCATCTTTATGGGCAAGACCGACGCGAAGAACGCGGACAAGTACAAGCAGCAGTCGATGATCCTCGTCCCGCGGGATGTTCCCGGCATCAAGGTTCTCCGCATGCTGACGGTTTTCGGCTACGACGACGCTCCCCACGGCCACGGGGAGGTCCTCTTCGAGAACGTGAGGGTGCCCGCCTCCAACATGCTGCTGGGAGAGGGTCGCGGCTTCGAGATCGCGCAGGGGCGGCTCGGGCCCGGGCGCATCCACCACTGCATGCGCCAGATCGGCGTCGCGGAACGCGCGCTCGGGCTCATGTGCGTGCGCTCGACGAAGCGCGTCGCCTTCGGCAAGCCGCTCGCCGACAACGACATCTCGCTCGAGCGCATCGCGCAGTCCCGGATCGAGATAGACCAGGCGCGGCTGCTCGTGCTCCACGCGGCCTACATGATGGACACGGTCGGGAACAAGGCGGCCAAGCAGGCCATCGCGGAGATCAAGGTCGCCGTGCCGAACATGACGCTGGCCGTGGTCGAGCGGGCCATGCAGCTCCACGGCGGCGGCGGCGTAAGCCAGGCGTTCCCGTTGGCCCATATGTGGGCGCACTCGCGCACGCTCCGCTTCGCCGACGGGCCGGACGAAGTCCACCGGCGTCAGATCGGCCGCCTGGAGCTCCGCAAGCACGCGTAACGCAGGCCGCTGAAAAGGGCCCATCTGCTTCGTTGGCGCCCTCGGCTGCACGCTCAACGTACAGGAGTACGCTTCGCGTGCGGCCTTCGGACGCCGCCTCGCATCTGGACCCTTTTGAGCGGCCTGTCAGAGCTGGAGTAAGGCTAATCCCGCGACCGTCACGAGCGTTCCGAAGACGGCGCGGGCGGTCAGTCGCTCGCCGAGGAAGATGAGCCCGAGGGGAATCGCGAAGAGCGGCGCGGTCGAGGACAGCACGGCGGCGACAGCGATATCGGCGAACTTCACCCCCGTGACGAAAAGCACCGAGCTTGCCGCCGTGATCGCGCCGAGGAGGCCGACGCGTGCCAGCACGCCTCGGCTTACGCGTCCCATCATGGCTGGCGCGCCCCAGCCCCAGGGTGTCGCCATCAGCAGGAGACCGGCGAGAGGCAGCCTGACCGCTTGGGCCGTGACAGCGTCGAGCGAGCCCATGGCGGGTTTCAGCACGAGGAGAGACACGGCCCAGGCGGCAGCTGCTGCCGTCGCCGCGGCCAGGCCAAGTCGGGTGCGGTCCTCGTGTGGGCCGTCGGCCGGGCGAGTCTGCACGATGAGCGCCAGCCCCGAGAGCGTCACGAGCGAGCCCGCGACCACCTTCGCCGTGATGGGCTCGCCGAGGAAGACCGCGGCCAGGACTGCCCCCATCAAGGGATAGGTCATGGACACCGTCATGGCGCGCGCCAAGCCCAGGAAACGCGCGCTCTCGAAGAAGAGGACATCGCCCACGGCGATGGCCAGCACGATCGAGACGGCCAGCAGGGCGAAGGTTCCCGCCGACATGGCCCCGAGTTGCGCGAGGCCGCCGGTGGCGAGCACCCATGCCAGGAGCAGCCAACCGCCGATGAGCGAGCGGAGCACGCTGACGGCGACGGAGTTGAGCGGCGGGCACACGGTACGGACCAGGAGGCTGGTTGCCGCCCAGGTGATCGCCGAGCCGAGCGCGCACAGCGCGCCTACCGCCTGCGGAGATAGGAAAGTCACGCCGGGTCCTTACGATACCAGACGCCGCGGAATGCGATAAGGTATTGGGCCAATGGTTTCCGCCGGACCACGCGCCGAAGTGAGCGTCCTCGAGAGCATCCAGCGCCGGGTGCTCTGGCTCGCCACGCTCGCCGTCCACCACGCCAACACCCGCCCCAACCCCGACGGCACGAAGGTCGGGGGGCACCAGCCATCGTCCTCCTCGGTGGTGAGCCTCATGACGGCGCTCTACTTCAGCGCGCTCCGGGAAGGGGACGTGGTGGCGTCGAAGGCGCATGCTTCGCCCGTGCTCTACGCGATCGAGTACCTGCGCGGGCGTCTAACGGCCGACGATCTCCAGAGCCTGCGTGCGCTCGGAGGCCTCCAGGCCTACCCGAGCCGCACGAAGAATCCCTCCATCATCGACCTCTCTGCGGGCTCGATGGGGTTGGGCGCGGTGACAGCTACCTTCGCCGCGATGGCGCGCCGCTACGTCAGCGACCACTGGGGCGAGCGCACGGGCGGACGCTTCATCGCCATGGTGGGCGACGCCGAGCTCGACGAAGGCAACGTCTGGGAGTCGCTCCTCGAGGAGCACGTGGCGGGGCTGGGCGAACTCCTCTGGATTGTGGACATGAATCGCCAGAGCCTCGACCGCGTCACGGCCGACGGCCGTCGCCGCCAGATCGCGGAGTGGTTCGGCGCCGCCGGCTGGCGCGTCATCGAGCTGCGCTGGGGGCGGCGGCTCCAGGCGCTCTTCGCCAGGCGGGGAGGGCCGCGTCTTCGCGCCCGCCTCGAGACCATGGCCAACTCGGAGTACCAGGCGCTGCTTCGACGTCCCGCAGGCATGGTGAGAAAGGCGCTCGTCACGGCTCCCGACGGGCAAGTGGACGGAGCGCTGGACCGGTTCGTAGGAGATCTCTCCGACGAGGCGCTGGCCGCTGTCGTCGCCGACCTGGGAGGTCACGATCTCCCGCTGATCCTCGATGCCTTCGAAGAGGCCGGGCAGGAGCGGGAGAGACCCAGCGTCATCCTGGCGCAGACCATCAAGGGCTGGGGGCTGCCGCTGGCGGGCGATCCCATGAACCACGGCGCGCTCTTGACGGGAGCGCAGATGGAGACGCTGCGCGAATCGCTGGGCGTGTCCGCGGGAATGGAATGGAGCGCCTTCGCCGAGTCGAGCCCGGAAGCGCGATGGATCCGGAGCCGGCCCGCGCCCTTCTCCGAACGTCCGCTCCGCGGTAAGGCGCCCGTCATACCTGATGGCCTGGACGAAGGCTACCCGCCGCAGGCCTCGAGCCAGGAGGCCTTCGGCCGCGCGCTCGGCCGGCTCGCCCGCCTGCCCGCGGGCGAGCACATCGTCACCTTCTCGGCCGACGTTGCTGTGACGACCCACCTCGCGGGCTGGATCAATCGGAAGAGCGTCTGGGCGCCCTCGGCGCGGCCCGACTTCTTCGCCGAGACGCCGCAGGCGATCCAGTGGAAGGAGTCCCCGGCGGGCCAGCACGTCGAGCTCGGCATAGCCGAGCACAACCTCTTCCTGGCGCTGGGCGCCTTCGGGCTTTCGCGCGAGCTGTCCGGCGTGCAGCTCCTGCCCATCGGCACGCTGTACGACCCTTTCATTACGCGCGGGCTCGACGCCCTCTACCACGCGCTCTACGCCGGAGCAAAGTTCATCGTCGTCGCGACGCCGTCCGGCGTGAGTCTCTCGCCCGAGGGTGGGGCGCACCAGTCCGTCATCACTCCCGGGATCGGCGTGGCGCTGCCCGCGATCGCGTACTACGAGCCCGCCTTCGCGCTGGAGGTCGAGTGGATTCTCCTCGACGCGCTCGCCTCGCTCCTCGACCGCGAGAGGGGCGAGAGCCTCTACCTGCGCCTGTCCACCAAGCCCGTGGACCAGTCGCTGGCGCCCGCGCCGGGCCCGGAGTATCGCCGCGCCGTGCTCAAGGGCGGCTACCGGCTGATCGACGCGTGCGGGGAGCCGGGCTGGGATCCCGAAGAGAACGCCGTCCACCTGTTCGCCGCAGGCGTCATGGTGTCCGAGGCGGTGGAAGCGGCGAGGGCGCTTCGCGCCGAGGGCGTCCTCGCCAGCGTCTTCGTGGTCACGAGCCCCGACAAGCTCTACCGGGGGCTTCGCGACCCGCGCCCGTATCTGGAGGAACTGGTGACGGCGGAGGAGGAGGGCGTGCCGGTCGTCTCAGTTCACGACGGCCATTCGCACGGGCTCGCGTTCCTCGGCTCGGCGCTTGGCGTCCCCCAGCAGGCTCTCGGTGTGGACCACTTCGGCCAGTCCGGCAGCCGCCGCGATCTCTACGCCCACTATGGCATCGACGCGCCCGCCATCACCCGCGCCGCCCTGACCCTGCTCGGGCGCGCTCACTAGCCCGGATACGACGCGCGAGGCGGGCGGGTCCTGTCGTCGGGGGCGGCCGCGGCGCGGCCAGCTTCGCCACCCTACGCATGCGTGAATCGCAGCCCTGCGGGCTGCGGACACTTGCGAAGGGCCCACTC
>JACORX010000017.1 GCA_016179165.1 Candidatus Rokuibacteriota bacterium
CTCCTCGATGAACCGCCACGTGCCCGGGTCCATCGGCTCGGCGGTGAACGAGAGCTTGGCGGGATGAAACGGGTGGTGCGCGGCCAGACTCGACGCGCGCAGCATGCGGTACACCGTCGGGGCCGCCGCCGCCTCGCCATGGTACGGGGCCGTGCCGATCCGGGCTAGCGGGCGAAGGACGGCACCGAGACGCGCTCGCTCACACGCTCTCGGCCGGGGCCCTTGAGCCAGGTGAAGGTCAGCCGCCCGTCGGGGTCGAAGCGGATCTCCGTGATCGCCTCACCGATGGAGAGCCCCGGCGCCCAGTCCCGCTCGAGCCGCAGGACGTCACGCGCCGAGAAGATCTGCCGGATCGCGAGCGCCCGGCCGTCCACCTGCGCCATGAGCAGCCGCCGGTAGTCCACGTCGAGCACGTCCCGCCGCGGCGCGGACAGCAGGTGGCGCCTGGCCTCGAAGAAATAGCTCCACGTGCACGGGCGGCCGCAGTCGAAGCGCGTCTCGGCGAAGGTCGCCGTGTGCCAGATCACGTGAGGCTTTGGCAGCGAAGCCATCCCCTGCGGCGGCGTGTACCAAGTCGCCCGCTCCGGCCCACCGTAGTAGTAGCCCACGCGGCAGTCACGGTCGCTCACGCAGTCGGCGACGATTCCCGCGCTCGGGAGGACCGACCGGTAGAGGCAGTGCGATGGTCCCGCGCCGCCGGGACCCGAGCACTCGGCGGGGGCCGGCGCGGCCGCGGCCGCCGGCAGCGGCGCGAGCAGCAGGAGCGCGCTGAGAAGCACCTGCGGGAGCGGGAACACGGGGAGGCCTCGGGCTACGTGCCCTCGGCGAGGATCTCGGTCATCCGTGTGAAAAACTGCTCGAGCATCATCTTGCTGACGCCGCCCAGCATGCGCTGGCCTACGCTGGCGATGAGCCCGCCGACCTGCACATCCGCATTGTAGCTGACTCGCGTGCCGCCGTCCGCGTCGGAGAGCTCCATGCCCGCTTCCCCGCGCACGAAGCCTGGCCCGCCGCTGCCCTCGAGCGCCATCCGGTAGCGCGTGGGCGGCTCCAGGTCGAAGAGCCGCACCTTGCCCTCGAACGTGCCCTTGATGGCGCCGACGCCGATCTTCATCTTCGCCTTGTACTCGCCGGGACCGACCGCCTCCAGGCCCTCGCAGCCCGGGAGCGCGCGGGCGAGCGTATCGGGATCGAGAAAGGCCGCCCACACGCGCTCGCGCGGGGCAGGGATGTCGTTGGCGCCTTCGATCTTCATCCTTCGAGCGCACGCACGGCCGCGGCCATCCGGCTCATGCCTTCCTTGATGGTCTCGAGCCCCGTTGCGTACGAGAGACGGATGTGGGCGTCCGAGCCGAAGTCCACGCCGGCGACAGTCGCGATGAGTGCCTCGTCCAGCAGAAAGGCGCAGACGTCGGCCGAACCCTTGAGCGTACCGCCTTTCCAGCGCTTGCCGAAAAGCCCCGAGACGTTGGGGAAGACGTAGAAGGCGCCCTTGGGCGTGACGCAGCTGATGCCGGGGATGGCGTTGAGCGCCTCAACGATGACACGGCGGCGCCGGTCGAACTCCTCGGCCATCTGAGCGACCTCATCCTGCGGGCCTGCCAGCGCCTCGACGGCGGCCCACTGCGCGATCGAGGTCGGATTCGACGTCACCTGGCTCTGGATATCGGTCATCGCCTTGATGATGCCCTTGGGCCCCGCGGCGTAGCCCAGCCGCCAGCCCGTCATCGCGTACGCTTTGGAGCAGGTGTTGACGACGAGCGTACGCGCCTTGATCTCGGGAGAGAGCGACGCGATCGAGACGTGGCGCCCCTCGTACGTCAGCGCTTCGTAGCATTCGTCCGAGACGATCCAGAAACCGCGCTCGACGGCGAGCTGCCCCACCTGCTCGAGCGCCGCGGCCGAGAAACCGGCCCCCGTCGGATTGCCCGGGCTGTTGAGCACCAGGATCTTCGTCTTTGCCGTCACCGCCCGCCGGACGGCCGCGGGGTCGAGGTCGAAGCCGGTGGACTCGAGCGTCTCGACGGGCACGGGGACGCCGCCCAGGAGCCGCACCTGCTCGGGATAGGACACCCAGAACGGGCTCGGGACCATGACCTCGTCGCCCGGATTCACCAGCGCCATGAAGATGTTGTAGAGCGTGTGCTTGGCGCCGCAGGAAACGGTCACTTCTTCGGGAGTGTAGCCGAGACCCAGGTCACGCTTGAGCTTGTGGCACACCGCGGCGCGCAGCTCGGGGATGCCGCCGACTTCCGTGTACTTGGTCTGGCCGCTCTCGAGCGCGCGGATCGCCGCGTCCTTGATGCGGCGGGGAGTGTCGAAGTCGGGTTCCCCCGCACCGAAGGAGATGACGTTGATGCCCTGCGCGCGCAGGGCCTTGGCCCTGGCCTGCATGGCGAGCGTGGGCGAGGGCTGGAGCGTCTTGAGACGGTCGGCGAGCATGCGAAAACCTTACTTTCTGGAGAACTTCGCGTTCAGCCGCTCCTCGACCAGCGGCGGCACCATCCCGGTGACGGCGGCGCCGAGCGACGAGACCTCCTTGATGAGGCGGGAGGAGATGTACGTGTACTTCTCGTGCGGCATGAGGAAGACGGTTTCCACCGTGTGGCGGAGCTTGCGGTTCATCAGCGCCATCTGGAACTCGTACTCGAAGTCCGACACGGCGCGGATGCCCCGGACGATGCAGTCGGCCTGCTCCCGATGCGCCAGGTCTATGAGGAGCCCGTCGAAGGACGTGATGCGCATGCGGCCCATGCCGGCCGTCGCCTCGTCGATCATCTCGAGCCGCTCCTTGACCTCAAAGAGCGGCTGCTTGGACGGGTTGGCGACCACGGCGACGATCAGTTCGTCGAAGATGCGCAGGCTCCGCTCGATCAGGTCGAGGTGCCCGTTGTGCATTGGATCGAACATTCCCGGATACACGGCCCGCTTGCCCACGACGTCCCCCGATCCCATGTCGCGAGAGTGTCGAAAAAACCACGCTCACTCTACGCGCCGCCTCGAAAGAAAGTCAAGGTGGTCTCCCCGAAGCGGCGGCTCTTCCAGAGCGTGAGGGCGCCGGGCTCGGCCGGCGGAGGCGCCTTGGTCGAATGCTGCGCCACCACGACGGCGCCGGGCAGGAGGCAGTCGCCGCGCGCGAGCCGTTCGAGCGCGGGCACGCCGTCGGCCGAGGCGTAAGGCGGGTCGAGGAAGACGACGCCGAAGCGGGCGCCTTCGCGGGCGAGCGCCCCGAGCGCGCGGAGGACGTCCTGCCTGAGGACCTTGGCGCGGCCGGCCAGGCCGAGCCTGTCGATGTTGTCCTCGAGGGCCGTCACGGCGGCCCTGTCCTGCTCCACGAAGCAGGCCGACGGCGCCCCGCGCGAAAGCGCCTCGATGCCGACGCCCCCCGCGCCGGCGAACAAGTCGAGGAAGGGCCCGGCCTCCAGATAGGGCATGAGCGTGTCGAGGCAGGCGATGCGGACCTGGTCTGCCGTCGGCCGCGTGGTCCGCCCCTTGGGCGTGGTCAGACGCCGGCCCTTGAGCGCGCCGGCGATGACGCGCATCAGCCGATCCCCGCCAGGTCGAGCTTGCCGCGCCAGCGCGCGAGGAGGGCCTCGCGCAGGCCCCCGTGCTCGGATGCAGTCAGCTGCGGGTCCGCGTGGACGAGGGCGAAGGCCTCGCGCCGCGCCTCCTCCAGCATGGCGCCGTCTCTCAGGAGATCGGCGACGCGAAACTCGGGCAGCCCCGACTGCCGGGTGCCGAAGAAGTCACCGGGCCCGCGCAGCTCGAGGTCGACTTCCGCGATCCGGAAGCCGTCGTTGGTCCCGGTCATGGCGGCGATCCGCCGCTGCGCGTCCTCCGAGGACGAACCCGCGAGGAGGATGCAGTAGCTCTTCCACGACCCCCGCCCCACCCGGCCGCGCAGCTGGTGGAGCTGGGAGAGCCCGAAGCGCTCGGCGTGCTCGACCAGCATCACCGCGGCGTTGGGCACGTCGATGCCGACCTCGATCACGGTGGTGGAGACGAGGACGTGGACCGCGCCCTCCTTGAACTCGCGCATGACGCGCTCC